>JAICVE010000380.1 GCA_025935475.1 Nitrospira sp.
CGACAAGGCGATCGATCTCATGGACGAGGCTGCCGCGCGGCTCAGGACGGAGATCGACAGCCTGCCTGCTGAACTCGACGAAGTATCCCGCAAAGTCCTGCAGCTCGAGATCGAACGGGAAGCTCTCAAAAAGGAGAAAGATCAAGTCAGTCAGGCCCGGCTGGAGCGGCTCGAAAAAGAGTTGACCGAAAAGCAGCGCGATCTGCACGTGCTCAAAACCCGATGGGATTCCGAGAAAGCGTCGGTCGCGAAGCTGAGAAAGACCCGCGAAGCGATCGAAGAGGTCAAGCTGGCGATCGAAAAGGCTGAGCGCGCCTATGATCTAAACCGTGTCGCCGAGTTGCGCTACGGCGAGTTACCTCGTCTCGAACGAGAATTGACGATTGAACAGCAGCAGCTCGGGAAGAAGCAGGGCGAAGCCCGTCTGCTCAAGGAAGAAGTCGACGAGGACGATATTGCCGCGATTGTCAGCCGTTGGACCGGAATTCCGGTGTCCAGGCTAATGGAGGGCGAAACGGAAAAACTCCTCAAATTGGAAGAACTGCTCCATCAACGGGTGGTGGGGCAGGACGAGGCTGTCCGCGCCGTCGCCGATGCGGTGCTGAGGGCGAGATCCGGCATTAAAGACCCCAATAAACCCATTGGATCGTTTCTGTTTCTCGGCCCCACGGGCGTCGGAAAAACGGAGCTGGCGCGAGCGCTTGCCGCGACCCTCTTTGACGACGAAGCCAACATGATCCGGATCGACATGTCTGAATATATGGAGAAGCACACGGTTGCCCGCCTCATTGGAGCTCCCCCAGGTTATGTGGGTTATGAAGAGGGCGGACAGTTGACCGAGGCCGTGCGCCGGCGTCCGTTCTCCGTCCTGCTGTTCGATGAGATCGAGAAGGCGCATCACGACGTCTTCAATGTCTTCCTTCAAATCCTGGACGACGGGCGGCTTACGGATTCTCAGGGCCGGACGGTGGATTTCAAAAACACCGTGCTCATCATGACCTCCAACATCGGCAGCCCTCAGATCCTCGAAGCTCAACAAAGAGGTTCGAGCTATGACGAAGTCCGTTCGGTCGTGCTGGCGGAACTCCGACGGCATTTCCGGCCGGAGTTTCTGAACCGGGTGGATGAGACGGTCGTGTTCCATCCGTTGGAGACCGACCAACTGACGAAGATCGTCGAGATCCAACTCGAACGCCTGCGGGCACGCCTGACCGAACGGAGAATTGCGCTCGTGATCTCTCCGGCGGCGCTACGCCACCTTGGAGAGCGCGGATACGATCCGGTGTACGGTGCGAGACCGTTGAAACGCCTGATTCAGCAGGAACTCGAGACTCCCATTGCCAGGCAGCTGGTGAAGGGGGAGTTGAAGGACGGAGATACCGCGCAGGTCGACATGAAGAAAGAAGGGCTGGTCATCGTGCCGACGGTGACCAAACCCTGAGAATATTCTCACCCACCACACCCCGGCGCGCCGAGACGCGCCTTTCATCGGAATGTCAGCCGATCTTCACCGAGCCCCCTTGCACGTCCTGCGTGGTCCCACTGGACCGTTGCTTATCCACTTTCCATTCCCTCGAAGAGACCTCCAGGAGATGGCCCTTGACGGTATGAAACCCGCCTTTCGTGAACGCGACCAAGTCCGGCTTCTTGAGTTCCATTTGCAGGACGACATTCTTGGATTCGACGTGGGTCAGCGTGACACGAGACGGGGCCTTCGTGACTTCGTAGGCCCGGCGCTCGTTAAACATCAGCGTACTGTCGACCAGTTTCGCCGTCATTTTTCCGTTGGCGTCGAATACCGCGAAGTTGATCAACAAGGCATTGGGTTTCAGCGCTACTTGAATTTGAGGCACGCCCTCGATTTCGATCGTGCCGTCGGTGTTCTGGTAGAGGTTCGAGCCGACTTCCAGGTCCATTAGGTCTCCTCTTGTTCGCAACCTTCCATGCTGATTACGATTTTTTGATCCGGTCGAGGATGAGTGCGACGCAGCCGCCGAGCAAGCCTCCGCCGACGATCGTCGTGACCAATTCCATCAATTTCAATTCCCAGACCGATCCCTGTGCCTGCATCACCTCGCGCATGCCGCCCTGCAGCATGATGACCGCGAGCGCCATCGTCGCTCCGACGAGAAACCACCAGACAAAGACTTTCACGGTCGCGGCCACAACGCTCCTTAAAAATCGACACGGCGGTCCAGGCTGCGATACTGGATCGCTTCGGCCAGATGGAGGGCTTCGATCTGCTCCGAGGCGGCCAAATCGGCAATGGTTCTTGCGACCCTGAGAATGCGTCCATGCGCTCGGGCCGAGAGGCCAAGCCTCACCATGGACTGTTCCAGAAGATCTTGCCCCCGTGCGTCGAGCCCACAATACCGCTTCAAGAGCCGCGGCTTCAACTGGGCGTTCGTGTAAATACGGTCCTGGCGATAGCGCCCGGCTTGCCGTTGCCTGGCTTCGACCACCCTCGCGCGAATACAGTTCGAGGCTTCCGGGATGGGCCCATTGCCGTGGAGTTCACGTACCGGGACGGGCGGGACCTCGATGTGAATGTCGATGCGGTCTTGGAGCGGGCCGGACAGTTTGGCGCGATACTTGCGGATTTGGTGCGGCGTGCAGACACATTCCCGGGACCGATCGCCGTAGTACCCGCAGGGACAGGGGTTCATCGCGGCAATCAACATGAACCGGGCCGGGTATCGGAGTGATCCGCTCACTCTCGTCAAGGTCACAGTGCCTTCTTCCAGCGGCTGCCGGAGGCTGTCAAGGACGGGACGGCGAAATTCCGGCGATTCATCGAGGAACAGGACCCCGTTGTGGGCCAGCGACACTTCACCCGGACGTGGAACGGTGCCTCCTCCAATGAGGCCCGCGTCGGAGATGCTGTGATGGGGCGCGCGGAAGGGTCGAACGGTGAGGATGGGCTGATCCGTTGGTAGTTGGACTGCCACACTGTGCACGCGCGTCGTTTCGATGGCCTCGTCCGGATTCATCAACGGGAGAATGGTTGGAAGACGCTTGGCAAGCATCGTCTTGCCCGAGCCCGGTGGTCCCACCATCAGGACATTATGTCCCCCAGCCGCGGCGATCTCTAACGCTCGCTTGGCCTGCTCTTGTCCCCTC
>JAICVE010000046.1 GCA_025935475.1 Nitrospira sp.
ACGACCACCCATTGTGTGTTCATCTGTCGGCTCCTTGCTGGTGAGTGCTTCTCCTAGACCGTCCCCCTCCAGGCGCCCGTTTCCTGTCCCCGGCTTTCGATGTACCGTTTGAATCGCTCCAGATCGCCCACTACCCGCTGGCTCACCATACCAGTCACATCTCCCACATTTTCCAAAACCCCGTCGGGATCATATTCCATCTGAAGCATGACCTTGGACGTTGAATCCGAGAGGCGATGAAACGTCACGACGCCGGCATTCTGCGCGCCGTCACGGCTTCGCCAGGCGATTCGCCTATCAGGAATCTGTTCCGTGATTTCAGCGTCCCATTCCTTTTCCTTCCCGCCAATCTCGGCTTTCCAGTGTAAATGTGTTTCATCAAGCTGTTTCACATGTTTCACGCCTTCCATGAACCTCGGAAACTCCTCGAACTGGGTCCACTGGTTGTACGCCGTTCTCACCGGCACATTGATCTCGATCGATTTTTCGATGAGGGACATGATGATCTCCTTTCACTCGGATGACAGCGAATGTTATTGTTCGTATTTCTCGACGATGTCAGGGGGCCTCATCTCAGCCTTGTCCGGATCTTCCCCGACGGCGCGCAGTGCTCTCCGTTGACGCAGGAGATCCCAGGTCTGGTCGAGTTCGACCTCGAGCGCGTGCAAGCGGGTACGGTCGTGTTCCGATAACGCTTCCTGTGCCTGTAAACGGTGTTCCTCCGTCACAAGCGCTTCGATGTGCCTGAGCACGGATCCATCGGTGGTTCGATGCTGAAGATGCTGCTCCATCGCACGCCGCCTCTCACAAGGCCCGAAGAAATGCTGCAAGCGCCTTTTTGTCGTCGTGGTCCAGTTTGAGGCCGCCGACGATATTGAAGAATTCCACAGTGTCTTCGAGCGTCGGCAGACGACCATCATGAAAATAAGGCGGAGAATCCTTGATGCCTCTCAACACAAAAGTTTTGATCGGTCCATCCGCCGCGGCTCCAAATCGTTCAAGATGCAAGTCATGCATCTGGTGATCGGTGAACGACGGCGGCTGATGACAGGACGCACATTTCGCTTTTCCGAAAAAGAGGTCTTCCCCCCTCGCTTCGAGCGCGCTCGCCTTCCCACGGTCCAGACGACCCGTCATGGGATCGAGTTTCGGCGCCGGCGGGAAATCGATCATGTTCTGCATCTGCGCCATGTGGGCTACCGGCACCCGGTCGATGATGTTCATGCCTTTTTTCATGGCCCGTATGGGATCGCCGTTGAAATAGGCCGTGCGTTGCTCGAATTCGGTGAAGTCTTCCACTGATCGGATGGAGCGCTTTGAGCCGTGGATTTGCTGGTTGAACATGCCTCGCAAACTGACCGTATCCAGGCGCAGACGTTCCATTTGCGGCCGCGTGTCCGGATTCAGGTGAAACTGGCCGGTCGTGTGGAAATTCACGTGGCAATCTAGGCAACTGACGCCGAGGCTGGGCTTCACCGATTTTCGATCATGAGTGGCATTGAATTCTTCTTGTGGAAATTGAGTCACGAGCATGCGGAGTCCGTCCAACTGGGCCGGCGTGACCAGTCCCCGGAACAGCCGGTCGAAGTTCTCGGCGTGGAGCACCTCACCCTGAGAGACATCGCCGAGTTCGGGATGGGTCGTGAGGAAAATCGGAGGGGGAAACTCCGGCAGCAGGCATTCCGGCAGATCAAAGTCTACGTCGAATCGTTCGAGTCTTGGAAATTCCTTGGTTTGGACCTGAGGGAACACCTGGCCGCCCACAGCCTGCTTGACGTGCGGGAGCCGATCGAAGCCTGGAGGGAACGCGCCCTTTTTCTTAATGTCATCGGCGGAGAGCTGGCCCAGCTGCTCCCACGTCATGCCGGAGCCGAGTTTGACGATCGGACCGATCGGTTGCGGCTTGCCCTTCGTCATGGTGATGCCTTTTTCGGTCCGACAACTCAGGTCATAACGGTCGTTCAGCAACTTGTGTTGGCGTTTCATGACATCAGACTTCTGGGCGACATCCTTCTTCATGACCTCATCAGCACTCTTTTGGGCATCCTGGCCGGGTGGCGCGCCGAACACATCATAGGAAAAATCCACGCCCTCGAAGCCCTTAAGCCTGGCATCCTCGAGGGTGCCGACCTGCGCCTGTTGCTTCTTCCCTTCAGGAGTTGGTTGGGCGAGACCCGCACGGTCCATGACGAGCGCCCATGACGCGAGTCCAATTCCCACAGTGATGCAGAGCACTTGTGGCCAAACCCTGGTCGATTTCATAGCCTTTCTTCTCTCTCCCTTCTCTTTCATGGTGACGGCGGTCAGCGGAGTTCGGCGAACTACCGTGCCGCCGTGTCGATGCCGATTGAGCTCGCGATCTGTTGCGCTTGGCGGAGATGCTGCTTCAACAGCGGCAGCGTGCCCTCCGCCCATTGCTGCACTTGAGGATTCTTGATCGCCTTGATGTGTCGTTCGAACTCCTTCACATCCCGGCGATGATCGCGCAGCATGTAACCCAGATAGGCCCGGTCGAAATCTCTTCCCGACAATCGGGCGAACTGCTCCTGTTTGTCCTTGTGGTTGTTAGTCAACTCGGTGGGAAGTGCCACGCCTTCCCTGGACGCAAGTTGCTGAATTTCCGCACTGGCTTTTCGATGATCCTCGATCATCTGCGCTCCAAACTGCTTGACCTGCTGGTCCCCTGCCCGCTCGGAGGCCAACTGCCCCAACGCGATTTCCGCCTGCTGACCCTCCGCGGCTTTCTGTAGGAACGATTGCGCAGACGGTCTGGCGTCCTCCATGGCGCTGTGTGATCCGCTCGCCGGAAGAAACGCCGCGGCAGTTGCCGCGACCAACCATGCCGCTGCCATAGACATCATGCTGCCACCATGCTTCGAGCTCGGTCCCTCACCATCTGCGCCTATCAGCTTCAAACCAGCGGAGCGTGCGCGCCGTCAGGACGACTCTGGCACCCCCCGTTTGGCGGCCATCCGTGCCGTGACCATCGCGATCTTGCGGCTCCTCGTGCGAGTAGCGCACGCGCTCGCTTCTGCTCACTATGAGCGACGCACTGACGTCTATCGACTAGCAAATGCCCGAGAAACTATTTTGAGATGGGACAGTCACGACACGTGCGTGCAACAGAGGGACAAAATCGCTGCCGTCACCGGAATGAAAACGAAGAAAAAATCCTTACGTCGCCTCAACCAGGGGTTTCACCAGTCCTGCGCTGGTCCAGGGCGTGTTACCAACCTTACATCCCTCGAAGATGCCTTACATCCCTTGAACATGACTATTCGTCTCTGCTCCGCGGTCCTTGGCACGGTGCTCCTCGTCTGGTCTTTCACTTCCGAAGGCCTGCCGGCGGATACCGATGCTGCAAAAGGCGTGGCACACAACCGCGACGTCCGCGCGCCCGCTGTCGATGAGAAAACGCTCGCCGATGCGCGCACGAAGCGCGAAAAAGCTCAAGCGGAACTCGACGCCGTCAGCAAACCGAGAACCTTGGCGGCCGGCACGCCGCCGGGAACACCTCAGGAAGAACTCCTCGAGCGGCGCTCCCTGCTGCACCATATCGTCCGCAGTCTCGACGAGCAGATCGACAACATGCTGCGCCTGGACCAGGCTCGTCGGCACCGGGAGGAGCTTGCCAAGTCTTCGACTGCTGCGGACGCGCCCGCCGAATCGCCGCCCTATTCCGTGTTCGACGCCGATACATTATGGGATACCGTGTATTCCCTGCGCCTTGCCGTCGAAGGGCTGCAGTCTCAACTCAGTCTGAGTGAACTCCGGTCCAATCATGCGCGGGAATCCCTGCTGACTGCCGAGGAGCGTCTTCGACAGACCTCGGAGCGACTCGAGACCACGAAGGGGACGGCCTCCGATGACCGGCAGCGATGGCTTCGAGACCTCGACGCCTTGCGCCAACGGGCACCCGCTGCAGAGTTGCAAGCCGCTGAAGTTGCAAAGAGCCGCATCGGAGAAGAGCTGTCGGATTCACGCGCGCGCCTCGCATCAGCGGAACATCGGTTGGCGACGGTCGAACCCCAGGTCGAATTCACGGAAGAAGATCTGGCCAAGATCCGGAAACGCTTGTCCGAGGAACAGCAGCACCTCGCCGATGAACTGGACAGAACCACTGCCGATCGGTATCGTCAGTTCGAAGCACTTCGCGGCATGGAAGGACAGTTGGCCGTCCGACTCTCGAAAGCAGGCGGGCGAGTTCCAAGCACGATCAGCCGACTCCAATCCGGCGTCGAAGTCGCCCGGATCCGGACCGACAATCTGTCGCTCAAGAGCGATTTGTTGCAGCTGCTGCTCGATGTGGTGGAAGGTGAACGTCAGCTCTGGGAGAGCCGGTTCGCCATCGGCCACGGTCATGATCCGGGGAAGATCCGCGAGGCCTACGACCGCTTTACCCCGCTGGTCAACAATTTCCAAGCCTCCAGGGATTATGTCCGCCAACAAGCCGGTATCGTGTCCGGACAAATCGGCGAACTAGAAACACGCGTCACGAACAGTTCGGCATCGGGGGACCGAACACAGTCGCGGGCGCTGCTCGACGCCAATCGGCAACGGGAGGACATCTACAACGCGACGCTCCGACGCCTGGATCAGACGTCACGCTTCCTCGAGCGCTGGAAGTCGATGTTCAAGGAGCAGCAGCACGAACTGCCCTTGTCGGCCAGGCTGGAGGGATGGTGGCAGCGCACGTGGGAGCGGACCAAGGCGGTATGGGATTGGGAGGTGTTCAGCGCCGAAGACACGATCGAGGTGGAGGGCAAGAAAATCACCGGACATCGCAGCGTCACCATCGGGAAAATCGTCACCGCGCTCGTGATCCTGTCGATCGGCTACTGGCTGTGTCTGTATTGCGCGGCACTCATCAGCCGGCTGGCGATGAGACGCCTTGGCGTCGCCCCTGAGCTCGCCAACCTGCTTCGCCAATGGAGCCAGGCACTGCTGCTTACGGTGCTGATCGTGACCAGCCTCGTCTGGGTCAAAATTCCCTTGACGATCTTTGCCTTTCTAGGCGGCGCCTTTGCAATCGGGGTGGGGTTCGGCGCCCAGAACCTGCTCAAGAACGTGATCAGCGGCATCCTGCTCCTTATCGAACGCCCGCTGCGAGTCGGCGATTTGATTGAAGTGGAAAATGTGCGCGGACGGGTGACGACCATCGGTCTTCGATCATCCACCGTCCGGGATGCCAAGGGAGTCGTCACCCTCATTCCTAACAGCACGTTCCTTGAGCGCTACCTCACGAACTGGACCTATTCGAGCCGCATCGGACGGTTTTCGCTGCGGGTGGGTGCGCCTTACGGGTCTTCCACCCAAGCGGTCATGGATCTCCTCGTCGGTCTGGCCGCCAACCATTCTCGCGTACTCAAAACCCCGAAGCCCCAGGTCCTCCTTGAAGAATTCGGCAATCAGGCCCGCATTTTTACGTTGAATTATTGGTTGGAAATTCGGCTCGACATCGACCCCAACGAAGTGGCGAGCGAGCTGCGGTTTGCCATCGAGCAAAAATTTTTGGAAGCGGGACTCAAGATCCTGCCGGCGGCTTGAAGGCGAACGGGCGTCCGTTGACAGGAAAATGGCATCATCCTAGACTAGAGCACGTCTTGGAGCACCGCATGCTGCTTGAACGAGGGCCCTCCTTCCAACGGCTCGTCCTTTACGCCATCGGACTTATCTGCCTTTGCGTCGTGATGTACGTGCTCGGCAGTCCGATGACGCTGTGGACGATGCAGTTTGCCCTGGATCAGACCGATACTGTCGTCCTCGAGGGATTTTCATTGCCGACCACGGTTTCCGATGCCATCCCCGCGATGGTTGGGAGTCCTTCAAACGAAACCTCGCCCGGTGCCAAGAGAGAGGTCAACGAAGACGGCCTTCTGCGTCCCCCCAACATGATTCTGTAATCAGTTGTTCCTCTCCATCATCGGTACGGCATGATCCCGAGGCGCAAGGCGCTCGACATACTGCGCCACCATTTCCGAGGAATGCAGAACCCTCGAAGGTCTAAGTAAGGAGCTCAGCATGAGTGATCTACACCTGACATACCGTTGTCCAGCCTGCCAGCGCGTCAAGAATCAGCCCGGGGAAGGATCAGTGGACCAAGACTGGTGCACGATGGCGGACTACGTCAAACGCTATCCTATTCCCGCACCGGACGTGTTGCTCTCTGAATTCTACTGTAGCGAGTGCTCCGCATCCTACGACCGGCTCGTCGAGTATAGCCGCGCAACCCAGTCCTGCTTTCTTCAGCAATAACGGGGGAGGTCCGTCTTGCGCCTTCGGAAGGCTGACCCTCACCGCAGGAAGAGCAGCCATACATAGAGGGTGCTCAAGAGCAACGACCCGACCATCACCGGAAATCCGACCATCAAGAACTGCCGGTAGCTGATGGGATACCCGGCTCTCCGTGCGAGATCCGCAATCACCACATTGGCGCTGGCACCGATCAACGTGCCGTTGCCGCCCAGGCAGGCGCCAAGCGCCAATGACCACCAAAGCGGGAGAATATCCGGTTGATGAACGAGCGTCGTATAGTCGGAAATTTCCGGATGCAGCGAACGCGCAAGATCGACGACCAAGGGATTCATGGCAGCCACGTATGGAATGTTATCGATAACGGCGGAGAGCAGTGCGGAGCCCCATAAGATCGAGAACACCGCCGCGGCCGGATGTCCCTGCGTGACTGACAGCAACTGCGTGGCAAGCATCCCGATCACACCGACTTTTACCAAGGCGCCGACCAGAATGAACAAGCCGATGAAGAAAAAAATGGTTTTCCATTCCACGTCCGCCAGGTAGGACAATTCGTCGCTATTGTGCTTGCGATTTGCCCGACCAATCAGCATAAACGCGCTGGCGCCCACGAGCGCGATTGTTGCCGGCTCCAAATGAAGCACTCCGTGAAGGCCAAACGCGAGGTTGACGAGCCCTAGGAGCCACACGCACCGGCGCAAGAGGAGAGGATCTTGAACAGCATCACGAGGCGCTAAGCCCAATACGGCTTCCTTGAGATGAGGCGCCACCTGCAGGCTGCCTCCATACAACAGCCGAAGGCCGACCAGGAACACGGCCATGATTCCCACGACGACCGGACCAAGAACGATGAGAAATTGAAGGTAGCCCAATTGCGCTTTGCTGGCGATCATGATGTTGGGAGGATCGCCGACCAACGTGGCCGTTCCCCCGATGTTCGACGCAATCGCCTCGACAATCAGAAACGGCACAGGGTCCAAGCGAAGCCGCTTCGCGATGGACAACGTCACGGGGGCCATTAAGAGCACCGTCGTCACGTTGTCGAGCATGGCCGACAGCACAGCCGTGACAAGGGCAAGCAACGCCAGCATGCGAAAGGGATCTGCCCCGGCACGCTGTGCCGACCAAATCGCCAACACCTCGAAGAGGCCGGTGTCACGGACGATGTTCACGATGATCATCATCCCGATCAACAGAAAGATGACGTTGTAATCCACGCCGAACTCGTGCGAGTAGAACGCCTCGTCCTGCGTCATCACACCCGAGACGATCATCAGCGCTGCGCCACCCAAGGCCACGATGGTTTTATGAATCCGCTCCGTAATGATGAACCCATACGAAACGGCAAAGATCGCTAAGGCGATTGAGAGATCGGAGAACGGCAACATGCGTGTCGATCAGGTGGTTACGCGTCAATCGAACAGATTATAGCGGCGCTTCCGTACCAGAGAGGTGACAATCTCCTCGTGCTTCTTTCATAATGGAGGAATCCGCTCGTTCGAGACACAGAGGAGTTGGAGCTTATCATCATGTCTACGCTTTCGCGACAGCATATTGAACAACTCGTCACCGGTTCGCACTGGGATCCCTTGGCGATCCTTGGTCCCCATACACGCGAACAGAATGGTTCTGCTTCGCTCGTGATCCGCTGTTTCCTGCCGGAAGCCGACCAAGCGGCCGTTCTGGTCCCCTCGCCCGAGCAACGGGCGTTTCCCATGTCGCGCATCCACGAATCCGGCCTGTTTGAAGCGGTTCTGCCGCAAGCGCCGCACTCAGCACGATACCGGCTTCGGGTCACCGATTATGCCGGCCGGGTTTCTGAGCGCTATGATCCCTATGCATTTCCGCCCCTCCTTTCCGATTTTGATCTGCATCTTTTTTCTGAGGGGACTTTTTTCAAAGCCTATGAAACTCTCGGTTCTCATTTACGGACCATCGACGGCATCACGGGCATCCATTTCGTCGTCTGGGCTCCTAACGCCGGGCGCGTGAGCGTGGTCGGTGATTTCAATCAATGGGACGGACGGCGGCATCCCATGACGAACCGTGGCGCGACCGGCCTGTGGGAACTCTTTATTCCCGGTCTCTCCGACGGCACGCTGTATAAATACGAGATTCGCCCTCGCGGGCAGGATGCCATTCTTCTGAAAGCGGATCCGTATGCCATGGCCTCGGAACTCAGGCCGAAAACCGCATCCGTGGCACGAGACATCGCCTATCAATGGCACGATCAGACCTGGATGGAGAGTCGGCGAAAGCGGGATCCGCTCCAGTCTCCCGTCGCGGTCTACGAAGTGCACCTCGGCTCCTGGATGCGTGTGCCTGAAGACCATAACCGTTGGTTGACCTATCGAGAGTTGGCCCACAAACTCATCCCGTACGTCAAGGACATGGGGTACAGCCATCTCGAATTGATGCCGGTGACGGAGCATCCTTTTGACGGTTCGTGGGGCTATCAATCCACCGGATACTTTGCGGTGACCAGCCGCTACGGCACGCCCGAGGACTTCATGGCGTTTGTAGATGCCGCCCACCAAGCCGGCATCGGCGTGCTGATGGATTGGGCTCCGGCACATTTCCCTGACGATTCGCACGGTCTCTCGCAATTCGACGGAACGCATCTCTACGACCACGCCGATCCGCGCTTGGGTTACCATCCCGAATGGCACAGCCGTATTTTTAATTATGGCCGGGTCGAGGTACGGACCTTTCTGATGAACAGCGCGTTATTTTGGTTGGACCGCTATCACATCGATGGTCTCCGCGTCGATGCCGTGGCATCGATGTTGTACCTCGATTACGGGCGAAACGCAGGTGAATGGATTCCAAATCAGTTCGGAGGCCATGAAAACTTGGATGCTGTGTTGTGCCTGAAGGATTTGAATGTGTTGGTGCACCGGGACTTTCCGGGAGCCATGATGCTGGCGGAAGAGTCCACGTCCTGGGCCGGCGTGTCACGGCCGACCTATACAGGCGGGTTGGGATTCACCTTTAAGTGGAACATGGGATGGATGCACGACATGCTCCAATACTTCAGCCATGACCCGATCCATCGGATGTATCATCAGAATCAGCTTACCTTCGGGCTCCTCTACGCCTTCAATGAAAATTTCATGCTTCCCCTCTCACACGACGAAGTTGTGCATGGCAAGGGTTCGCTCATCAACAAGATGCCGGGGGACGAATGGCAGCAGTTCGCCAACCTCCGTTCGCTGTACGGCCTCATGTATGCGCATCCCGGGAAAAAAATGCTCTTCATGGGCGGAGAGTTCGCGCAGCGGCAGGAATGGAATCACGACACCAGCCTCGATTGGCACTTGCTGCAGTATGCCTATCACAGGGGCGTGCAACACCTCGTGCGGGATCTCAACCGGGTCTACCAATCCGAGCCGGCCCTCTATGCCGTCGATCACGACTGGCAGGGCTTCCAGTGGGTGGACTTCCGTGACGCGGCCAACTCGATCATTGCCTTTTTGCGAAAGGGTCGCGACCCCAAGGACCAGATCTTGTGCCTGTGTAATTTCACGCCGGTCCCTCGGTATGACTACCGGATTGGCGCACCACGGGAGGGGTTCTATTCCGAACTGCTCAATACGGACGCTTCGATCTACGGCGGGTCAAACCTCGGCAACGGCGGGGGCCTGCATGCCACGTCGCAGCCAAGCCATGGGTTCCCCTTTTCGCTGCACGTGACCCTTCCTCCGCTCTCAGTGGTATTCCTGAAGGCAGGCGGGATGTGACTGGTCGGGGATGTGACTGGTCGGGGCGAACGAACAGGAAGGGAGAGAACGATTACCAGGAGCGGAAGGGACCGCAATCCAGATGGATGAAGTCCGCACGCGGATAATAGCCCACCCCGCCATACTGCAGCTTGAGGGCCACCTTCCGGATTTCGCGAGGACGGACACCAGGGATGAAGAAGTCGACGGCCTGTCCTTCGACATGCAAGCTGTGCCTGACGGCACGACGGCTTCGTTTGACCAGAATCGCATTGTACTCCGGTGATCGATAGCCCGAAATCACGTGGATCTCCCCATCACCGCCGAGCGTCTTTTGCACGAGATTGAGGTGTTCGATCACACGCGGGTCCATCGTGGCTACCTCTCCCGTGTGATGACACCGAAGAAGGTGGTTGAGGTCGTCCAGGGCCGCCAAATCGTATTGTCCGCGCTCGTCCCGATATCGGACGCGCAGCCGCTCATCGGTGTGAACGTTGTAGAACGCCAGTTCGCCCTCCGGAAGGACTTCCGCTTCAGCGCGAGCAAGACGCGGCAGGAACAGCTTTCCGCCCAAGCAGAGGACGCCTGCCATAGAAGTCTTCAGTAATGTCCGTCTGGTCCAGCACCAGTCAGCAGCAACCACGGATATGACTCCACGAATAATGATGGGGTGGCTACGTACGTAGTGCGGTGGCTTGTACCAAAATTGAACCAAGCAGGTCAATCTGTATTTTTTCATCTCGATCCCGGGTCGCCACGTAGAGGACGTCAGACGGTACCAGACCAGTCCACAGATCTTGTAAAAATTTTCACACCGAACGCCTGTAGACAGGGATGAGTCCCGTTTGGTGCAACGATTTCTCGCTAGACAGGTCGGCTCAAGACGGGTAATATCACGGAATTCAAGGAGCCAGGGACACGCATGGCGACGATTCTCGTCATTGACGATGAAGACTCTATCCGGCATCTTTTGAAAGATGTGCTGGAGAAAGCCAAGCACCGGGTATTGGAAGCGCGGGATGGCCGTGAAGGATTGACGCTGTATCAGAAGAGCAAGGTCGATCTCGTGTTGATGGACATTTTGATGCCGGGGACTGACGGCTTGGAAGCAACCCTGCAGCTGACTCGTGAGTATCTGGACGCGAAGATCATCGCCATGACTGGCGCGCAAGGGGACCGCAATTTCCTCGATGTCGCCAAATTATTCGGCGCACGCCGCGTGTTTGAAAAACCCTTCGATCTCAACAAAATGGTCGAAGCGGTGAACGAAGAGCTCGCCACCTAGCTCGACTTCCGTGTTCACTCCCAACCGACCGGATCGTATCCGCGCTCATTGAGACATCGCTGTACGAACTGTTTATAGACCAACGGCCAGCAGGCACAAGGCAACGAGATGCCTCATCATCGCTCACCGACAACAGCATTACGGCCGTCCCCCCGTGAGCTCTTTCCGGACGAGCCCCCGCATCATTGCGGGATCGGCATAGGCGACCTCGCTCAAGGCATCCATCAAGTGAACGTGAGTTGAAGCCGCCAGTTCCTTCGCTTTGAGATAGTTCTTGGCGCTGAACCGTGCCACAGCCGGTTGGCCGTTGACGATCTGACAGGCCAATACCTCCTCTCCGACTTCCAGGGTGCCTCCCTGTTCGACGAGTGTCTTGGCCTGCGCCGGGGTAATACCATGCAACCGGGCGAACTCCTCGATGCCGCCGGTTTCGACGAGGCGGCCATCGGGCATGATGCAGAGCCGCTTGAAATGAGGCGACCAATCCTTGCGGAAGTCGACATACTTGACGTCTCCGCCCTTTGCGACCGCCCGGTCCAGAGTGCGATAGTCCAGCCCCATATTTTTCTGGGCCAACTTCGACTTCAATTCGTCAGGCAACGTCCGATAGAACACGCTCCGTGCGGCATCCAGAAGTGGGAGCGACCGAGCACGCGCGGTTTGCTCGGCCTCCGCGAACTGCACCACGTCCAGGACAAATGTCTGCTTGGGAATTGCGTGTCCATCGTCTAGAACACAGGCGAACAGCCCGCGAGTGAGGATCCCGCCTTCCTGCGGATACACGTACGTTCCGCCTTCAGTCAGCAGTTGGCTCATGGTGTCAGGCGGCACGTCATAACTTTCCGAGAGCACCTTCGCGTGCGCTGCAAGGTCTTCAGGAAGGGTCATCGCACAGGCCGTGACATTTCCCGGTTCATCGAACTCCGAATAGTCTTCAATGATGTTGTAAAGAACGGTCGGCTTTGGCTTATCGGTTCGTTTCTTAATTTTGAACATCGTATGTGCTCATCGATTGGGGCTCGTTATATTGCGCTGCTTGAGG
>JAICVE010000297.1 GCA_025935475.1 Nitrospira sp.
AGGCCGGACATCCTTCATTGCCACAATCTTCACGGCGGATGGTTGAGAGACGGCGGGTATTTTGACATGGCCGCTCTGCCGTCCCTCAGCCGGATGTTTCCACTCGTCCTGACGCTTCACGACGCGTGGCTACTCAGCGGACACTGCGCGCATTCGTTCGACTGCGAGCGATGGAGAACGGGTTGCGGTGACTGCCCGGACCTGACGATCTATCCGGCAGCGAACCGGGATGCCACGGGGTACAACTGGCAGCGCAAGCAAGGCATCTTCGCCCGAAGCCGACTGTATGTCGCGACCCCCTCACGGTGGCTGATGGACAAGGTGGATGCATCGATGCTGAAGCCGGCGTGTGTCGAGCAGCGTGTGATTCCAAACGGTGTCGATCTGACGATCTTTACTGGCGCCGAGCGACGAGAAGCGCGGTCACGGCTCGGTCTGCCGCAAGAGGCGCACATCCTCCTGTTTGCCGCAAACGGCGTGAAACAGAATATGTGGAAGGACTATCAAACGATGCGTGCGGCACTCGCGCGCATCGCCGAAATGATGAAAGAACGGCCGGTGCTGTTCATTGCACTCGGCGACATCGGAAAAGAGGAATCGATCGGAACGGCCCGCATCCAGTTCGTGCCGCATCAGGACGCTCCCTCATTCGTGGCTCGGTACTACCAGGCGGCCGACGTCTACGTGCACGCCGCGAAGGCCGATACGTTTCCAAGTTCGGTGCTCGAAGCGGCCGCGTGCGGTGTGCCGGTCGTTGCTACTGCGGTGGGCGGGATTCCAGAACAAGTCATCGACGGACGAACGGGGTTCCTCGTTCCTGCCGGCGACGCCGAAGGCATGGCCCAACACGTCGTCCGGTTGCTCAAGCGAGAAGGCATTCGCCTCTTGATGGCAGGCGAAGCACAACAAATGGTGAAGGACCGCTTCGATATTCACCAACAAGTGCGGGCCTATTTGGACTGGTATGACTCGATCCTCGTGCGCGTTCCCTCTGGCGTCGCGCTCCACCATGCGAACTAAGGTCATGCTATTGGCGGTGGGGCTAGGAATCGGAGGAACCGAAACGCATGTGCTCGAGCTGGCGTCGGGTATCGACCGGTCGAAGTTCGACGTGACGGTTTGTTCACTGAAGAGCGGCGGATGCTTGGTGGAGGAACTTCGCCGGCGGGGCATACGGGTGGTCTGCCTGAACGGAGCCGGAAAAGGTGATCCTCGGGTCCTATTTCGCTTGTGGAAACTCATGCAGGAAGAGCGGCCGGACGTGATTCAATCGTTTCTGTTTTGGGCCAATCTGGCGGCCCGCCTGTTGGGGCGTCTGTCCAACGCGGTCCGTGTCGTGTGCTCCTATCATGACGAGATCGTGAGCGAGGGATGGCTCGTGCGGATGATCGACCGTTTCACGTTCCAATGGTCCCATGCGGTGGTCTGTTGCTCGGAAGCTGTGCGACGCTCGGTCTCGAATTGTCTCGGCGCACCGGCCCCTCGGCAGACGATCATTCCCTTCGGCGTCGATGCCGGTCAGTTTGCGGTGGGCGATGCCGCGAGCAGAACAGAGCTGCGGCTGCGGGACGGGGGACCGATCATCGGGACGGTGTGCCGCCTCGCCGAACCGAAAAAGGGCTTACACGTGCTGTTGCGGGCGATGGCGACGTTGAACAGGGGCGGCAACGATCCGCGCTGCCAGCTCCTCATTGTGGGCGAAGGACCGGCGCGCGAGCCGCTCGAGGCGTTGAGCTGCCAGTTGGGTCTTTCGGACTGCACGGTATTCGCCGGCGCGAGAAGAGATATTCCAAGGATCCTCCCGCTGTTGGATCTGTTCGTCCTGCCGTCGCTGTATGAGGGGTTCGGCATCGCCATTCTCGAAGCCATGGCCGCAGGAAAACCGGTGGTGGCCACGGCGGTCGGCGGCATCCCGGAATTCGTCGTCCCGGGCGAGACCGGACTGCTCGTGGAAGCCGGAAACCCCGCGGCGCTCGCCGACGCAATCGGGTCTCTGCTGCGCGATCCCGAGCGAGCCAAGCAGATGGGGATTCGGGGGCGGGCACGCGTGCTCGCTGCATTTCAAATGTCCACCGTCGTTCGGCGACATGAGCAGGTGTACGAAGCCTGTGTGGGTCATGCCTAAGGCGGATCGGGAAGTCATGAAGGGACAACGATGTCTCTCCTGCTGCTGACATTCCTCCTGTCCTTCGCACTTGCGCTGTACGGCGTTCCTATTGCCAGGCAGGCGGCGCTGAAATACGGCATCGTGGATGCGCCGGACGGGCGGCTTAAACATCAGAAGGAGCCCGTGCCGTATTTTGGAGGCCTGGCCATCTATCTGGCCTTCCTGATGAGCCTCGCGTTCACCTTCGAGTTCCGCCACGACGTCCTCGGCATCATCCTCGGAGGAACCATCGTCGTCATGCTCGGACTCATCGACGATTTCGGCGTGCTGACGCCATGGACCAAGCTGGCCGGACAGCTGCTCGCCGTGTTTGTCTTGATCAAGAGCGGCATCAGGATTGAGATCGCGGCCCTGCCCGAGTGGGTGGACCTGGTGTTGACGGTACTCTGGATGATCGGGCTGATCAATGCGTTCAATCTCTTGGATATCATGGACGGGCTTTCGGCGGGTGTCGGGGCGGTCAGCGCCGGAGGGCTGTTTATCGCGGCCTGGCTCCAAGGCGATCAAACGATCGTATTCATGCTTGCTGCGCTGATCGGCAGCTTGGTGGGATTTCTCAAGTACAACTGGCACCCTGCGCGGATCTACATGGGCGACACGGGGGCAATGTTCATCGGGCTATTGCTGGGCGCGATGGCCATGATCGGCAAATATCCCAGCAATCATCCGCTCTCGGTGTTGACGCCGGTGCTCATCCTCGGCATTCCCATTTTCGACACGCTGTTCGTCATGTGGATCCGCTATCAACGACGTCTTCCGATCTTTTGGGGCAGCCCCGATCACATCGCGATCCGCTTGCGGCATTGGGGCATGACGGTACCGGGGATCGTATTCGTGAGCTATTTCGCGACGGCCTGCGTCGCCGCCATCGGCCTGCTGCTGATGATGGTCGGACCGGACACGGCTTGGATCCTGTGTCTCGGCACAGTGGCGGTGCTGGTGGGCTCCACCTTTGCGCTGAAACAAATCGATGTCCGACGGCCGCGCCCCTCGGTCGTCACAGCGCCCGCGCAGGAAGGATCCTCCGCCGCATGATCGTCATCGTCGGCGCCGGCCTTGCCGGTCTCAGCACCGCCTACCATCTGTCCGGCACCTCGTATCGGCTCTATGAACGTGAAGCGGAGGTGGGAGGACTTTGCCGATCCTACCGCAAAGATGGATTCACGTTCGACTACACCGGTCACCTGCTGCACTTTCGCCAACCGGACATCAAATCGCTGGTCGAACGGTTACTGGCCGGAAAGCTCCAAACGCACCGCCGTAAGTCGTTTATCTATTCGCACCAGACCTATACCGAATACCCGTTCCAGGTGAACACGCATGGCCTGCCGCCCGACGTGGTGCGCGAATGCCTCCTGGGTTTCATTGCCACACTCACGGCGCCGTCGGAGGCTTCGAAAGACCGGTCCTTCAAGCAATGGATTTTGGACAATCTCGGCGAAGGCATGGCGAGGCACTTCATGGTGCCGTTCAACGAAAAACTTTGGCAGGTGTCGTTGGACGAACTGACCTCCGACTGGGTGTCATGGCTCGTGCCGAAACCGGATCTGAAGGACGTCGTGAACGGCGCCTTGGGCATCAAAGATAAGGCCTTCGGCTACAACCCCTCGTTTCAGTACCCGGCCACTGACGGCATTCGCGTGCTTCCCGAATCCTTCCTCCCTGGCATCGCCTCGGTGTGCAACGGCATGGAACTCGTCGAAGTCGATACGAAGCGCCGCCGCGCGCTCTTTCGGAACCTTTGCAGCGGTGAGAGCCGCAACGAACAGTACGAGTCAATGGTCTCGACGATTCCAGTTCCGGAACTCCTACGGCGCTGCCTCGACATGCCGGCGCATCTGAAAGAGGCGGCGGAAGGGCTGCGCTGGGTGTCGGTCTACAACCTCAATCTGGGGGTCGCGCGCGAACAGGTTTCGGACAAGCACTGGCTCTACTTTCCGGAGCCCGAGTATCCGTTCTATCGGATCGGG
>JAICVE010000150.1 GCA_025935475.1 Nitrospira sp.
CGGTCCATCGATCTCACCGCGGACAGCTTCAGCATCGGCCGCAAGCCGGAGAACGATCTGCCGATCGACGACCATACGGTCTCGAGCCGTCATGCCAAGATCGTGCGGGTGCAATCGGTGTACTTTGTCGAAGACCTGAAAAGCACGAACGGCACGGCAGTGAATGGCAAGCCGGTCGATCGCGCTCAGCTTCACGATGCCGATGTGATTACGATCGGGCAACATCGCATCATCTTCCAGGACAACGCGCCCTCTGCCGTGACCTCCGTACCAGCCTCGTTGGATTTGGACCAAACCCTGGCGATCTCCGGCAAACATCTCCCCGTTTCGCCATCGATCACGGCCAAGGTCGTGATCACATCTGGAAAGACCGACCGGTTGGAGTACCATCTGACGAAAAGGGCGAACCTGATCGGATCGCAGGAAGGGGCGGCGATCCGCCTGACTGGATGGTTCGCACCCAAGGCGGTGGCGCTGATTTCGAGTCGTGGAGGTGGTTTCACCATCAGCCCTTCGGAGGGAAGCAAGCGGCTGTTGATCAACGGAAGAGAGGTGGCCGCGCCGCAGACATTGAAGGATGGGGATGGGATTGAAGTAGCCGGCGTGTCGTTGACGTTTTACATCATCGCGCCGAGGACGAAATAGGAAAGACTCATTTTCATGTCTGACGAGACGGGCTGACTGAAAGGCTCATTGCTTGAAATACAGCGTGCCCTTAGGAAGCATCCCGTAACACCCGTCGGATAATTCCTGCGCATGGTGTTGCAAACACTGCAACGTCTGCCCGCCGCCCGGTTTGACGTCGGGACAGAATCGCCTCATGTCGGCCTGACAGGCCAGCGTCAATCGGCTCCGCTCCTCTTTCCACTTGACCAAGCGTTCCCGCATTTGCTGATGACAGGGCGCTGACAACTGCTGCGCGCGCTTCTCCAGACATTGGCGGCGCCCTGACCAATCCGATGCCTCCGGACACAGCTGCGCGACTTCAGCCTCGCACCGCAACCGGACTACCTGCGCTGCACGAGGATCCGTCGGAGCCGATGCCGGCGGCATGTCGGCCGTCGCAGCTGGCTGGATCTCGGATGCCGGCGGCGTCGTTCGCACGCCAGGAATCGAGAGATCGAGCACCGGTTCCGGAAGAGGCGGTGCGGGCACCGCGTGAGTCGGCGATTCCTTGGCGGAGAGTTCCTGTTGAGAAGGCAGATTGCTGACGATCGCCATCCAGGCCATTCCAAGCCCAACAAAGGTTATCGCACCTGCCAGAATCCGGCTGGAAAGAGGCTGCTGACTCATGAGCGCTCCTCTCGACGAGTCCTGAGCATAGGTCAAGAGGTGCAAAAAATCGATGAAATGCGCGGATTCGGACAGCCCAAAACCAGTGCATTCTTATGGAAGGCCAGCAGGATGATCAGCAGAAATCAGTTCTCGGGGGCTTCGACGATATGATTCTCAAACCTTGTGCAGCCTTCGGCCAGGAGGCGATTGGTCAGCATCTCTCCGGGCCATTCGATCGGCAGGTCGGCGGTGAAGACCCACACATCGGGTGACGTCCAGACAGGACCGTGCTCTTCGGGGAGTTCGGGGTCGAACAGATCGGTCCACACCGGCATATAGACCCCGTTCCCGCATTGCGTGTGGAGATGCACGATGGTTCGGGCACGGACGAGCGGATCAAGATCGCGCCAGACGGCTGCGGTTTCGTCGGCAAGGTGATGAAGGCGAACGGCGTTCTGCGCATCGAACATGGCATAGGCCGCATACACAGGCGCCTCGATCGTATCGGGAGCCAGCGCCAATTCGGGACATTGCTCGACCAAGCCCTCCAACAATGCACGGCGGTGTGGATCCTCGAGTGAATCCGGCAGACCGGCATCCGGCACACCGATCAATTCAAAAAAGAGAAACGCCGTGTTCTCGACTGGAGGATACAACCGGGCCGCGATCGAGCGGCCGCGCTGGGATTCCGCCACGGTAGTCAGATGCTCGTTCAAGGCTTGCAGACTTAACGCTTCGAGCGTGGCATCCGTCAACAGCCGCGGCTCCACGCGGACCACGGTCCCCGAGGACAGTCGAAGATGCCGATGCAGCACTTCAGCCGTGGCAACGGGATCGATTTTGAGCTTTAGCGGGTGGGAGAGGTTGGCCTGAAGCGGAAGCTCCAGCGCGGCCATCACCGCGTAGGAGAGTTTTTCATCGGCTGTCGTGTCGAGCATCACGGAACAGGACGCCTCGGCCACCAGATCGAACAACCATTCCGCCATGTCCTCATCGAGCGCCGCGAGCACCGTCAACAGATCTTCTTCACGCCCCTGCTCGAGGAACGCCTGGAGCGTATCGATCGCCGCATCAGTGTCACCATGATCGTGGCGACGGGCATTGATCAGATGAACCAAATCTCTGGTCAGGGGATCGGGACGAGACCAACTTTGCATGAAATACTCCGGGCAGTAGCCGATGAACCGTAGACGTCCATGTTGCCAAACTTTCCATCGAGGAGCAAGCGCTCAGTCGGTTTGAACCTCGCTTACCGACTCTCCCGCTCGACTCCTCAGTCGCCAACGACTTTCACCAACACTCGCTTCTTGCGCCGGCCGTCGAACTCACCATAAAAAATCTGTTCCCACGGTCCGAAATCCAGCCGGCCGTTCGTGATCGCCACTACGACTTCACGACCCATGACTTGCCGCTTGATGTGCGCATCCCCATTGTCCTCGCCCGTTTCGTTGTGGCGATACACGTCGTCATGAGGCGCAATCCGTTCCAAAAAGCGATCGTAGTCCTGCAGCAGCCCCGCTTCATCGTCATTGATGTAGACGCTGGCCGTAATGTGCATGGCATTGACCAGCACCAGCCCTTCCTGCACGCCGCTCTTGGTGACGATCTGCTCGACTTGAGGCGTGATGTTGATGAAGGCGCGCCGTGTCTTCGTTTCAAACCAGAGTTCTTCGCGGTACGAGCGCATAGTCCTGTCACCAGCACTGCATTGTGAGACCGGGAGCCGAAAAGATTCAAGCCCGGCAATATCGTCAAACGGCGGAGCGGGCGGCTATAATACCGCATGCGTGCTCCCCGCTCTGTCCGGTCGCCTGCCCCCCCTTCCAGGCCCGTCCCGCGATTGTCTCCCGAGGCGAAGATCGTGCTTCGGCGGCGATACCTCATCAAAAATCACCACGGCACGGTCACGGAAACGATCCCGCAATTGTTCTGGCGCATTGCCACTGACGTCGCACGAGCCGAACAGCTCTATCCCGGCCCGACGCGCCTTGCCGGCGCCGCGCAACGGTTTTACGAATCCATGGCACGCCTGGAATTTCTCCCCAATTCGCCGACGCTCATGAACGCCGGACGTCCCCTGCAACAATTAGCTGCCTGCTTCGTCCTGCCGGTCGAAGACTCGCTGAATTCCATCCTCGATGCAGTGAAGCAGCAGGCCCTGATTCATCAATCGGGGGGTGGGACGGGGTTTTCGTTCAGCCGGCTTCGCCCCCACGACGACCTCGTGTCATCCACGCACGGCATCGCTTCCGGTCCGGTGTCGTTCATGCGCATTTTCAACATGGCCACGGACGTCATCAAACAAGGTGGCACACGGCGCGGAGCCAACATGGGCATTTTGCGTGTGGACCATCCCGACATTCTAGAATTCATCGGGCTGAAACAGAATCCGGCCGAAATGACCAACTTCAATCTATCGGTCGGGCTTACAGCAGACTTCATGCGTGCCTTCGAACGTCGGCAGCGCTACGGCCTCATCAATCCGCGCACCGGAAAAGCGGCGAGGCGGCTGCCGGCCCAGATGGTGTTCGATCGCCTGGCGCAGGCCGCCTGGGCCACCGGAGAGCCAGGCGTCATCTATCTGGACCGGATTAACGCGGCCAATCCGACGCCCCGGCTAGGCGACATCGAAGCCACGAACCCCTGCGGCGAACAACCGCTGCTGCCGTACGAATCCTGCACGCTGGGATCCATCGATGTCTCAAAGTTCGTCGCGCGTACCGGCGGCACCGCAGCCATCGATTACGCGAGGCTCGATGAAACAATCAGCCTGGCCGTCCGCTTTCTGGACAATGTGATCGATCGCAACCACTACCCGCTCAAGGGCATCGAAACCGCCACGCTGCAGACGCGAAAGATCGGACTCGGGATCATGGGATTCGCCGATTTGTTGATTGCCCTGGACATCCCCTATGGCACCGACGCCGCCATTGCCCAGGCGACCTCGCTGATGTCGTTTGTCCAGACGCGTGCCCACGACGCGTCCCGCCAGCTTGCCTTACAGCGAGGGCTATTCCCGGCCTACCAGGGCAGCCGGCTTGACGCCCGCCGCGAGCGACGGCGCAATGCCACCGTCACCACCATCGCGCCGACGGGAACGATCAGTCTCATCGCAGGCTGCTCACCCGGCATTGAACCGCTGTATGGCGTGCGCATTCTCCGCCGGGCTCTGGAAGACCTGGAGTTGACGATGGTACACCCGGCTTTTGCGAAGATGATCCGCGCCCACGGCCTTCCTCTGGAAGAGCTTCGGACTGATCTGGCAGCCAGCCCGTCCATCCAGGATATCGCACGTATTCCGCGAGAGATTCGGCGGCTCTTTATCACCGCACACGACGTCCCGCCACAGCAACACGTTCGTATGCAGGCCGTCTTTCAGCGCTTTAGCGACAGCGGCGTGTCAAAAACGATCAATATGCCATCGTCCGCCACCAAGGCAGACGTGGCCGATGCCTTTCTCCTGGCCTATGAACTGGGGTGTAAGGGTTTGACGGTCTTCCGTAGCGGCAGCCGTGAAAATCAGGTCCTGTCCTGCTCTCCCGCACAACCGTGCTGATCCCGACTCGCGGCATAATCAAAGGGGAAATTGACTCTCAGAGGGGATGGTGATAAGAGAAGGTTCAATCGTCCAGCTTGGAGGTATGTCGATGGCCCGTCAACCGGAGCCGGACTTGGAATTTACGGAAGAGGAACTGGATCAGACGACTGCCACCAGACCTGCCTCTCCCATGAAGTCCGGAAAGAAATCGCGCGGCGGACGACCGCTGCTGTGGATCTTCCTCCTCCTCCTCGTCGGAGGCATTGCCTACCTCGCCATGGAACCGGAACAACTCGCGGACTGGCTGGCTCCCTTTACGGGTGACAATCCGCCTGAACCGCACGCGACGGCGACAAGACCCAAGACTGCTGCACCGACGGCTCCTCCACCCGCTTCTACGTCCACAGTTCCGGCAACACCTCCGGCCGCTTCCGAACCCACTCCTTCAGGTACTCCAACCGAGCTGATGCCTCCTTCTGCGACCGCTCCAGCAACGGCTCCGACAGCACCCGCATCCGCTGTCGCTTCTCCGATGTTTGCCGAAGGGCAGAAGGTGACTGCGATCGGGAATCCGACCGCTCCGGGCGAAACAATTCCGCTCTCTTTGGACCCTGCCGGTGCGAAGCCGGGTCCTGTGGTCCGTCCCGGCGTCACATTGAGCGTGCTCGACGGCGACCTCCAACCGAGCGGCTGGGTCTACTCGGTTCGGACGGACGATGGCGTCAAGGGCTGGATCCCAGAAAAGCGGCTGCGACTGAAGTTCTGAATCCTGCGACTGCGTTGGTCCGCCTTCTTTTTGTGACCCCTGTGTTATAATCCGCGCCGTCACTTCCAACATGATCTTCCCGTCGTTTCTATGTCGACACTGCAAGCGCTCATTTTCGATTTCGACGGCGTCATTGCCAACACAGAGCCGTTGCATTATGCCGGCCTGCATCAAGCGCTAAAAGAAATCGGCATCGAGCTGACGGAAGCGGAATACTACGCCGACTACCTCGGATATGACGACCGCGGATGCATTCTGACAGCGCTGGCAGCGAATCATCGTCCCGCCGATGCCGCCGTTGTCGGCCGTTTGATGAAGCGGAAAGCCGAGGCCTATCTCGAATCAGTCAGGCACCATCAGGTGATCTTTCCCGGTGTCCCCGAATTCGTCCACAAAGCTGCCCACGCTTATCCCATGGCCATTGCATCCGGCGCGTTGCGGCATGAAATTGAGTACATTCTAGACACCGCTGGTCTCCGACCAGCCTTTCGGCACATTATCAGCGCGGAAGATGTGACCAGAGGCAAACCGGACCCACAGCCGTTTCTCCTCGCGTTGAAAGCACTCCAGCAACGCGACGCCGGCCTCATTCCGGCCTCGTGCCTGGTGATCGAAGATTCACTGCCTGGAGTGCGCGGTGCACGAGCCGCCGGCATGACGGTGTTGGCAGTGACAAACACGCACACTGTTCAGGACCTGCACGAGGCGCATGCCATCACGAATAGCCTCTTGGAGACCGATCTCACAGAGCTGCGCACTCGTCTATGGCCAGCCGCCTGAGAGGACGCTGATATGCGAATCTGCTCGCTTGTGCCGGGCGCAACCGAGGTCGTCATGGCGCTCGAGTTGGCCGACTCGCTCGTCGCCATCAGCCACGAGTGCGACTATCCACCGGCCGTCCGCCGTGTTCCGGTCGTGGTCCGCCCCGCTGTCGATTCGGAGGGCACGGATAGCGCGGATATCGAGCGCCAGGTCAAGGCGCTGACGTCGTCGGGACAACCGCTGTATCGCGTGGATGAGCGGGCCTTGGCTGTGGCGCGGCCAGACATCATTCTGACCCAGGACATTTGTCACG
>JAICVE010000343.1 GCA_025935475.1 Nitrospira sp.
AGGAGATCCAACCGGGATGGACGGTGAATCATGAGGCTAGAAACGGCTCGCCGGCACATGAGTTATTGAATCGCGCCCGAGAATGGGAGCCGGATCTCATTGTCGTCGGCTCACATGGGCGCACTGCGCTCGGAAGGTTCATGTTGGGCAGCGTCTCGACCCACGTCGTCCACCATGTGTCCTGCTCAGTGCTGGTGGTGAGGGAAGCGCCGAGAGCTATTCGGCGTATGGTCCTTGCCATCGATGGATCCACCGCGTCAAAACGCGCGGTGCAGTTCGTGCTGCGGACCATGAGCCCGACTGCAAACGCACGCGGGCAAGGGCCGGTCATGGTCACGGTCACGCATGCCATGCCGTTTCTGAATTACCCCGAACTGCGCCAGGCAGGAAGCGCCCTGGTGGAAGAGTGCTCCAAAAAATTGCTTCAAGCCGGCTATCGTGTCGAGCAGGTGCCGACGATCGGCAATCCGGCTGACGAGATTCTGAAAGTCGCCGAGACCCATGAGGCGGATCTGATTGTGACCGGCGCGAAAGGCTTGGGCGCCATTGGACGATTTCTCCTGGGCAGCGTATCCACCAGGGTCGTGCAGCATGCGAGTTGCTCCGTGTTGGTCGTCCGGTGATGCATGTCAGGAAGACACGCGCTGTGAGATGCATGCGTGATCACTGGAGCCTTGGCGGATACTGGCTTGCGCGGCCGGCCGGCCGGAAGTTCCTCGTGTTGCTCTGTTTCTGCGTCTTCTTTCAAATGCTCGGCGTGCCGGCGCCGCTGCTGGATGCCGGCGGCTCGTTCGACATTGGTGAATCCTCGGTGCTCGAGGCCTGGGCCATCCACTCGTCATCTCTGGAATTGTACGCTGCGTCCGGCTTTGTGCGCATCGACGAGCGTCAGCGGTCAATGTGCGTGCCGATCCTTGCCGGCGCATTGTTTCGTCCTCCGCTCTCCTGATTGTCCTTCGTATTGACCGACACCATCATTCGTCCCTGAATCATGAGCGTCTCCTCGTGTGTGGATGAGGAGACGAAATAGAAAGGAGTGAGGATGACACGGATATCTCTGAGTGTGTGCTGCACCATGGCCATTGCGCTCTCGGCGGCGTGCGGCCATATGCCCGAGACCGGCAGGACCGTACGAACGGTCGAGATTTCTCAACAGGTCAACCCGCGCGTCATGTACGCCTCGCCCGGAGAGGAAGTCCGATGGACGAACGCCCGCATGAACGCGGTACGCGTCGGCTTCTTGAATAAACGCTTGCTGGAAGACCATCGATGCCAGAAGGGAGTCGTCGATCTGTTCGGGCAGGTGGATGACCTGGTCACGATCGCTCCGGGTGAATCGATCAGCCTGTGCTTCGCCCGCACGGGAGATCTTCAGTACAACGTGTGGTTCGACCCCGAGGATCCGCGAGGAGCGATCAGTCCGACGCTGACGATCAGCATCCGAGGGGGATGACGACAAGTCCGTCCGGGGCAGAACACGGAGAAGGTTGACGGCCTTTCAGCCTCCGATTAGAGCACGTCGCTCCACGGAGGGCTGACCGCAAACGCCGCGTTGATCAACGGCAGCTCACCACAATGGCTGGTGTGCCTTGCAGAGGCTGGACGAGACGAAACAGGGCGGCAGGACGACATGCGGCCGTATTGCTCGAATCGGGGACAGAAGTCCGTGATTTGAAACGCGTCACCGTTCGAGAGCGTGACGGTCGTCAACAGGATGTTGGTGTTGGGAAGATACGATTGGCTCGTCGTGTATGCCATGGACGATGGCGGACTGGCGATGGAAAAATGGCCGCCTTCAGGATCCAAGAGCCGTCCGAACACCGGCGGACTGTCTGGCCGGGGGAGGCACATCCATTCGACGGACCCAGTTGCATTGATGAGGGCGGAGGTATGACAATTGCCTATGAGAGCGTAGGGATACATGTCCTCACACTAGGGCATTTTGCGGCCGAAGTAAACGAGAGGTGATGTTATGCGCTTGTCACTGCGCTTTTTGTTTCCTTTGGCTCTGGTGCTGGCTGCCATGGCCTATGCTGTCATCCCACTGGTCGATAGTCTCACGCTGAAATGGTTCATGAAGGATCTCGAAATCCGTGCGGAACTCGTCGGCCGCATGGTCGAAGGCCCCCTCGGCGACCTCTTGGTGTCCGAATCCAAAACGAAGCTGGCGGCGTATTTCAACCGGATCATTCAGGATGAACGGCTGTTTGCGATCGGATTTTGCGACCGCAACAATCGCCTGCAGTACAAGACATTCACCTATCCGGACGCCATCACGTGTGAGGGGACCACGACGGTGCTCACCGGCCAAACGGCTCTCGTGCAGCTGCCGCGCGGAGCCGTGCATGTGTCGGCCGTCGGCATCGAAGGCAATAGCGGTCCACTCGGCCGCTTGATGCTAGTGCACGACATGAGCTGGGTCCAACGCCGGAGCAGCGATACCAAGCGGTACCTGTTTTATCTCTTTGCCGTCATTGGGGCAGTGATTTCTTCCGTCACGGTCCTTGTCGCCCACTTGAGTTGGCGCGGGTGGGTGACAGGCGTCCGGGCGATGCTGCGGGGCGAAGGGTTCATTGCCTTGAAGAAAGACAAGCACCATGGTCCCGAGTTGCAGCCCGTCGCCAAAGATCTGCGCGCGCTCATCCACGATCTTGAGGCGGACAAGCGCATGCGGGACGAAAGCCAGTTGAGCTGGAAGCCTGTCACCCTGAAGTCCATTCTCCACGACCATCTGGCCGGAGACGAGGTGCTGATTGTGTCGAACCGCGAGCCCTACATTCACAATTGGAAGGATGGCGCCATCCAGGTCCAAGTACCGGCCAGTGGGGTCGTCACGGCCCTGGAGCCGATCATGCGGGCCTGCTCCGGCGTGTGGATCGCGCATGGAAACGGCAGCGCGGACCGAGATGTGGTGGACGCGCGCGGCCATGTCCGTGTGCCGCCTGATGCGCCCTCATTCGATATCCGGCGAGTCTGGATCACCCCTGAAGAAGAAGCCGGTTATTACTATGGGTTCGCAAATGAAGGGATCTGGCCTCTTTGCCATCTGGCCCACGTGCGTCCGGTATTCCGGTCCGCAGATTGGCAGCAGTACAAGGAAATTAATGAACGGTTCGCGTTGACAGTCGTGGAGGAAGCCAAAACCGATAATCCCGTCGTGCTGATCCAGGATTTCCATCTCGCGTTGGTTCCAAAGATGGTACGGGATCACCTGCCGAACGCCACCATCATCACGTTCTGGCACATCCCCTGGCCGAACCCCGAACGCTATGCGATCTGTCCATGGTATGTCGAAATTTTGGAAGGCCTGTTGGGCAGCAGCATCCTGGGATTCCACACGCGCTTTCACTGCAGTAACTTCATCAACACGGTGGATCGGTCGCTCGAGACGAGGATCGACTGGGACAGTTCGACCATTTCATACG
>JAICVE010000106.1 GCA_025935475.1 Nitrospira sp.
GTCGATATTGGGCGTCTGATAGCCCATCATCCCTTTCGAGTAGGCGCTGATGTTGCTTTGTCCAATGTCGTCCCCCCAGATGATGACAATGTTGGGTTTCTTCTCGGCGGCGAATGCCGCTGGTCCTGTGAGAAACAGGAACATGACCATCCCCCACAGCGCTCGCGACAGGTTTCGATCTCGCATGATGATCTCCCCACAGTGATGTGTTGTGTGTTTCTATGCGTATGCCGCAATGCGGGCGATTGACATTCTTCCTGCGACAAGGAGGAACATGAGTCACATCGAAGATGCCTCTTTTTACTGAGGAGGTTGTGCCAGAAAGGCGGAAGCGACGATACTGTCAGAACTTACAGGGGGAAATGTGACAGTGGGATGAGGAATGATTTTCTCCTCACTTCATGTCGGCCAACAGGTCCGTGAGTGCTCGATCGGCGAAGTCGATCTGAATCGCCCCATAGCGCGGATAGTCCAGATCATAGATGACATAGATGGTGATCGTCATCATGAACGCAAACGCCAGCCAGTGAAAACCCGCGTGGCGGGTGTGGCTACTGCCAATCACGTATCCTGCCAGGAGAGAGCAGACGAGCCCGAGCGTCAATAGCATGGCCATGATGAGCTTTGGAGTATGCGTCACCGCTGCAATGGCGCGCCTAGTAGTAACGTCGATCATTTCGTTTAACGCTGGCACCACGATAATGGACGCATGGGGCGGCGCTTCTGCAAGGGCAGCGACCGTGCTAGCCCAGATTGCCCGCTGGAGGTTGGTGGCAATAGCCTCGTGCGATTTATTCGATGAATCAAGGTCAGTCCGATAGACGGCGAGCCGCGCCTCCAGATACTGGCGGTACTTCTCACGCAACGCGGCTTGTCGGGTAGCCGGCAGAAGATCGATGCGCAAATAGGACGTGCCGATGGCATTCGCTTCGTCTACGACGAGCTGCCGCCGCATCTCGTACCGTTGTGCCGCGCCCGAAAAGGTAAACGCAACCATCAGCCCCATCAAGCCGAAGATGGCAGCTTCGACTGCCGTCAACTGGATGCGGCCAGAATCCGTCCCCACATCCATTTCGCGACGACCCAGTCGCTGTCCAATGATCAGGCTCAGCAGCATGCCGGTGAACACACCAATGAGGAGCAGTATGCTCGTTGTGTTGAAGCTCATGTCGTTCACTCCACCTTCTGTTGTGCACGGTGCAAATCTGCCAAGTTCAGGGCTGAGCCGACCGAAGGATACGCGGATTTTGCACTAAGATCGAGATAGGATGAAAATTCTCGAAAAGAAAGGGCGTTTCCTGAGTCGTACGCCCAGCGGCTAAGCATCAGTCATATCATTTCCACTGTCAATTCTGCCAGTTGAACACAGGTAATCACGTCGCTATGGTGGCATGGAACATTTGCCCTCAAAGGTGGTTTATGAGCAGATCGAGTCGAAAGCTCTACGTCTACTTAATGCTGGTCATCTGTGCCGGTTTTGTGGCGTGGCTAGGGCACGATCGCTTTGCGCTGTCTTCTCGGGCACCCGAAGGAATGGTTTGGGTTGAAGGAGGCGAATTTTGGATGGGAAGTGATTTCCCCATGTTTCGCGACGCACAACCCGTTCACCGTGTGCACGTAGATGGCTTCTTTCTGGACAAGACGGAGGTCACTAACGAACAGTTTGAACGCTTTGTGCAGGCAACGGGTTACGTGACGGTTGCCGAGCGTATTCCATCGCCAGAGGATTTTCCTGGTGCCCCACCGGAAAATTTGATTGCAGGCTCTGTCGTCTTTACCGCTCCTCGCGGGCCGGTTCCGCTCGACGATCACTTTCGGTGGTGGAGTTACATCAAGGGGGCCGACTGGCGTCATCCGCAAGGGGCAGGAAGTACCATCAAGGGGAAAATGAATCACCCCGTCGTGCACGTCGCGTACGATGATGTACTCGCTTTCGCCGCATGGACCGGCAAACGGCTCTCGACAGAAGCGGAATGGGAGTTTGCCGCGCGGGGCGGTTTGGACAAGAAACCCTATGTCTGGGGAGATGATTTCGAACCGGAAGGCAGGCCGATGGCAAACTCATTCCAAGGCCATTTCCCCGATCACAACACGGCCCAAGACGGTTTTGAAGCGACCGCTCCCGTCATGTCGTTCCCGCCCAACGGGTATGGGTTGTATGACATGGCAGGCAATGTGTGGGAATGGACTTCAGATTGGTACCGCCCCGATTACTACCGGATGGTCGCCGCTTCCGGAGTCGTCCGAAACCCCCAAGGACCATCCGACAGTTTTGATCCGAGCGAACCGGGAGTGCGGAAGAAAGTTCACAAAGGAGGTTCCTACCTCTGCACAGATCAATACTGCGCCCGTTATATGCCGGGCGGCCGCGGCAAGGGGGCGACAGATACCGGGACCTCACACCTTGGATTTCGCTTAGTGAAGGACGTACCTAAGACCGCGGCCATGAGTCCGGCTGAGTAGGCTCTCTCCGCGCTCTCGCTCCGGGATGCTACACGACCACTTTCAGTAAGAGCTTCCAGACCTCATCCATCGGCACAAGCTTGATGAGCAGCGGGACGTACGGAAGGAAGGCTACGAAGAGGAGTTTCAAGACGTCATCCTTGCCCAGTGGAATGATTGACATGTTGTGCACGGCGGTCAATGAGCTGCCCAACTGGTGGACGGCGCGAAAATCAATGCCAGCGTCTCCTTGCACGGGTTCCCCCGACAGCCACTTTCGATCAACTTGCTGGATCTGTCGGCTCACGAGCGCCCCATATTGGAACACCGCTGAGTCTTTGGCCTCATAGAGTTTCCGTACAAACAACAGAAGCGGTCCTGCAATCACGATCAATAGGGCTACCAAAAGGCCTCCCACTTCCCACTCATACTGCAGGGGGGAGACACCATCGTAGACCACGTAGTCAGCCACCTCGCCAGCGGTGGTGGCCGTCACCGCGAATGCAAAACCGCCGAAGGCCAACAATGATTCACTGAGAAAGCCCAACCCGGCCGCTCCATCACGATGGGCGGGTGACAGATTGAGTTCCAACCCCGAGATACGCCACAGGAGCCGCCACCAAAGGGCCAATCGCCACACCCATCGTAACAGCATAAACGAATAGATCGGGAAGGACACCAAGAAGTACCAGGCACCGGCAAGGGTGAGCACATGCCTGTCGTCTCCCGCTCCGAACCGCCACGTCACCTCCGGATAGTTAATGATGAACGTAAACGCGATCAGGCTGTGGAGGTACGCGATTATTAGCAGCACTGCTACAACCCGGCCGGAACTGCTCAGTTGGACGATATCCTGTACCACCTCTTGAAAGTGCGATCGTGCCTCCTCGAGCACCAGCTCCGCACTCTGAAATTGCTGGACAACGGTCTGAAGTTGACGCTCGCACATGGTCTCGCTCAGCAGGAACACCGGTAGTGCGATGAGAAACCGCACATTGACCTCGAAATCCATCAGGAAGGAACTGAGGCGCGTTGGTCCGATGGCCAAGCCTTCTGCAGCCGCGAGCAGAGCCATCGGCGCCCAGGCGATGCACAGGGAGTAGAATGCCGTGAGCCCCAGCCGACGTTTCCCTTCCCGCACAAGACCAAGCTTTTCCTGTAGACGGTACAACGGGCCAGCGGTGAAAAGAGGAAATTCGGCACTCATGTGTCTTTCGGCCGGTGGAAGAGGTTTGGCAGGCCAATCACGTATTCGGAGTTATTCCAATGGGAGGCGTTCTTGGGCCTGAAGCTCAGTCCTCGTCTGTTCAACCCGGTCCCCTGAAACAGACGAGCGAGCCACCCGCAAAGAACTTTGCAAGGCTGGTTCTGATAAATACAGACCAAGTGTGGACGTCGTGCCTTTTCCGATAGCACTATCTTCGGTGAGCCATCCCCCAATGGAATCCAAACGCTCTCGGATGCTGAGCAGCCCAAAATGCTCGTCACCCGAAGGGACTTTGACAGCCGGATCATACCCTCGGCCGTGATCGTCGACTGTGAGCACAAGCCTCTGCTCTGCATCGACCGTCAGCGTAACGATTGCACGGTCAACCCCAGCATGCTTCACTACATTGATCAACAGCTCTCGTACGCACCGATACAGGAAGACGGCATGATGCTGAGCAAGATTGAGCGGTTCTGGATCGAGGCGGAGATCAACGGTCAGGCCGTGTTGTTTTGCCATATTGTCCGCAAGCCAACGTATCGCGGCCTGTAGCCCTGACTGATGGAGTTCAGGCGGAACGAGTTCGGCCATCAGAGTTCGCGCGTATTTTATGGAATGCTGTAGCGCTTCCGCCGTCTCTCGCATGTAGCGCTCAGTTTGGCGCGGAGAGGCAGCCAGGGATTGTTGCGCCAATTTCAACTTAATGTGCCCTAAGGTGAGCAGCTGTGCGAGGTAGTCGTGCAGTTCGGATGCCAATGCACGACGTTCACGCTCCTCCACAGTGGCTAATTTGGCAGCGAAGTCTCGAAGCTTTTGTTCACCATCAGAAACCTGAGTTTCCAAATCCAGCTTACTGAGCCGCAATGCGATTTCGCTCTGTTTGACTTCGATGGTACGCGCGGCCTGGTCGGCGTACAAATCCAGGACACGAAGTTGTTCGTCAGTCGCCTTACCTGCATCAGTGGAATAGGTCGTGAGCACCCCAAGAACCCGACGATCGCCCGCGAAGAGCGGGGTTGATTGAGCAGAAACGACGTGGTGCCTGGCATAGAGGGGAGCCAGGTGCGAAAATTCTGTGTCGGTCCCGACATTTTCGACAATGACGCGTCGCTGGCGTTGGTAGGCCGCGCCACAGGTGGCTAGATCCAGCGGCATGTGTTGAAACTCGTGTAGAAAGCTTTCATCAAAGCCGACCTGGGCCACCATGTGCAACGCATTGGGTTTTGGGTCATAGAGCTGAAGGGTCCCTTTTGTCGCCTTCAGTAATTCCACCGCCGCCATCAGCGCACGCTGCAACACGGCTTCGAATGTTTCTTCTCCCAACAGACGCGTGCTCAGTTTGTGTAAGCGCTGTAACTGCAAGTGAAAGGTCACCGCTTGAGACCGTTCATGCTCTTGCCGATGGATAAAATAGGCCATTGTTGTTCCTACCAGAAAGAAGAGGAGCAGCGTGCCTAAATCGGCGGGACGAAGCGAAAAACTATTGGCGGGGGGAATCAACCAATAGTCGATGACGATCGTCGAAAGGATTGTGGCAAAAAAAGCGGGAAGAAATCCCCACTTCCATGCGGTGAACATGATTGCGACGAGAAATGCAATGAAGGGTGGAGAGGTACTGATATACGGCTGGATGAATGATTTGACGGCAAAGGCAAGGCAGACCGTGAGAGTGGCAAAGATATACGGACGAATCAAGGGGAGATGGGCGCGCACAGGGTCCCCGTTAAAATGTCTCAAGGGTCGTCGCCGTAAGGGCCCCTACTCTAAACCTTACAGAGAATTATTGCCATACCAAGGCGAGTATCGGAATCGGGTGGGTAGCGATTTTCCACCAGGGGAACAACCTAGTATTAGCCTGTGTCTACGATCTTTAAGGTAGGGTCCGGCGCCGTACCTAAGCGGCGAAGGGCACAGCTTGCAACGCTGTGATCGGCGGTTCAACTCCGCTCGGCGCCTCCACGGTTCACAGCGTCTATCCTACCCGACGATGTCTCGACAACAAAGCCATGGAATCCATGCATACGAGTTCGGACGGCCGCCTTTCTCACAATCCGGCGGTCGTGGCCACGTGAAGCTTGCTCAATAGGCGAGCGTCACATGGTCTCACTGCAGAATAACCGATTCTAGGTATCTGGCGATTGGCCGGGAGGAGGCTTGATCAGTTTGGATAATTTTGGAATTTGCTCACTCAAGGCTGAGCGAAGCTGCTGAACTTCCTCCTCGGTGATTCTGCCTTCGGCACGTAGTCTGTCAATGAACTGATCGTAGGGATCCGTTAAGACGCTGATAATCAAACTGAGGATGCGGCTGAGATCGGTCTTATCCATGACTCTTGGTCTTGCTTACCAGAGTCCCTCAAGCTTACCTAGGCTGAACTGACGAATCTGTCCTCCGAAAACCCACCACGCAACTGTGCTGTTACGAGGCGCCGGTAATCGACGTGCTGCTTCAACATCGAGACCAACCCTTCGGCGTCGATCACAATGAGGAGTGCGTCTTCGGCCACGAGTGTACGGCCAGGATCACCGAAATTCACCCGATATTGCGTCCGGCCGTCAGGATTTCTACCCGGGCCGATCACTAGCTCCGTCAGTCCGCAGATCACGCCTTCCCTATTGTTCTCCCGGAGACGGACCTTGATGCCGTCGGGTAGTCTTCTCCAGGACTGTGTTGTGCCCTGGTGAACGGATCCGGTCTGAGGGTGTGTCATGATACTCCTTTCACTGATGGCCCATGTGCTACCGAAGACGCGGCCTTGACAGCATTATGTTCGCTCTGGCGTCGCAAGGCGATGGTCACCACTGTGTCTGCCGCTTTGTGCTTTCCACCCAGATGAACGCATCTCATGTCGCCGCTGGGATTTCACCCGCGTCGGCTGACCAAATGAAGGCTGTTGGCTGCCGGGGGCCCATGGCACCGCATGGCCGAGGAGACGTTCGATGGCGTGCAGCTGCTCTGGATCTTCAGCGGTGATAAAACTGGTGGCCCGACCGGTCGCCTTCATTCGAGCCGTCCGTCCGATTCGATGGACATAGTCCTCAGGGCAATACGGCAAATCGAAGTTGATGACGTGACCAATGTTGGCGACATCGATGCCTCGAGCGGCAATGTCCGTCGCCACGAGCATGCGAAAGACACCACGCTTAAAGCCATCTAGTGCACTTCGACGCTGCGAAAAACTTCGATCGCCATGGAGGACGCCTACTCGGTATCCCGCACGGCTGAGCACACCTCCCACATGATCCGCCCGATGCTTAGTACGGGTAAAGATGAGGACGGTCTCCTGCTCGTCCTTCAATAAGGAGAGGAGTAAATTTGGCTTGCCGGTATGCGTCGTATAGTGCAGCGCTTGCATGACGCCGTCCGCGGTGGTGGCCGAGGGCGTCACCATCACTCGAACCGGGTTGTTGACGTTGGCTTCAATAACCTGTGTGAGATCGGACGGCAGCGTGGCGGAGAACAACAGCGTCTGTCGTTCCTCCGGCAGTGCAGTAAGAATCTGCTTAATCTGTGGTGCAAATCCCATGTCCAGCATTCGGTCGGCCTCATCGAGCACCAGGATCTTTATGGGGAGCAGATTGACGGTTCCGTTCCACATGTGATCGAGCAGGCGTCCAGGCGTCGCGACAAGAATGTCTGGTCGCTGGCGGAGACCCCGAACCTGGGCCTGCATGTCTGCCCCTCCCACAAGGACGGTCGCAAAAATCCGGCGACGGCGACCCAGGGTTTCGATCGTACTGAGTATCTGGACCGCAAGCTCTCGGGTAGGAGCCAGAATCAAGACTTGCGGCTCGGTTTTCGGAAGTTGGGCCAACCGCTCAATGATCGGAATGACAAATGCGGCGGTTTTTCCCGTTCCCGTTTGGGCACAGCCGATCACGTCGCGCCCAGTCAGGGCCAGAGGAATCGCCTGTGTTTGTATCGGAGTGGGAGAAGAGAGCCCTGCCATGGCAAGATCCTTGACCAAAGCTTCGGACACACCAAGGTCGTGAAAATTAACTTGGAGAGACGTATCCACTACAAATCCTTTCAGTGTGATCGCATGATGACGAAATCAGAGAACCGAGGGGAGAAACAACCAGGAAGGGTGCCGCTCCAGACTGGACCTGGTCGCGATGCGATCGCGAAGTCCGTGCTGTGCTGGATGTTCCCTGCCGGACTAATACGAGGGAACAGCTGACGTGAGCATACAGGACCCTATCGGCGCAGTCAATGTATTGTGATCAATACGGGCACTGGAAAGGAAACGTCTTCTTCACAGCCAGGCGCAGTGCGGCTCGTTCGGCTTGTGGTCTTTTTGCGCGGCCGTTCTCGTGAATTCGCGTGAAAATTCGCGTGAATGGGGCTATGTCGTCTGCGATGGTCTAAAGAGGTTCAGCGGGTGTGATTGGGCTCTGAGGAGTGTCCGGTCTTCCACTCGGTGATATCTCGGAAAATCAGCACGACTCCTGGGGAGGAAGGAAAGCCTTGAGTGTCATACCACCGTTGGTCTAGGGGCGAATAGAGTTCGTGCTGGATCGGCCTCTGATCCTCGAGCGCACGTCGCAGTTGCTGCTCGGCCACTGTGCCTTTCAGATCAGGGAACAATTCCCAGACTGACTTCCCAATCGTTCTGCCGGGGTCACACCCTAAGCGACGGAAGATTTGCACTGCCGCCTGGTTTAGCGTCACACACTTTCCTTGTCCATCGAGCCGCACCACTGCATCTGCAATGTCGTCCAGCGTGGCCATTAAATCAGAAGTTTTCATAAAAACTTGCGCGTGAGGCAGCGATTGTACGGAGAGAGCCCTCATTTGGCAAATGTCTCCACTGGTGCCGATTTTTCCTTCTTCTTTTGCTGCTCAACCCTCTCTTCGATTCAGCGAGAAAA
>JAICVE010000412.1 GCA_025935475.1 Nitrospira sp.
CAGGTCGGCTCGAACCGGCAAGCCGGCCCGAGCCAAGGAGAGATCAAGAACCGATACGCCGTAATGACTGCCACGCACATCGTTCTCATCACGATTTCTCCGGGCTGTTGAGGACTCCTTGACGCCGCAGAGTCGCCCACCACAGGTGTTTCAGTTTTTCGAACGAAAGGGTGAGGGCTTCCCGCTTCGGAAACACGAGCAGCGCGTGGTCAGCGGCCAACTCACCTCGGACCTGCCGCGACAACTCGCGGAAGAGACGTTTCGCACGATTCCGGCGGACGGCGATGCCAAACCGTTTGCCGACGACAATGCCCACTCGAGTCGTCTGTGCGTCAGTCCTGCAGATTAATAAATTAAAGCAGGCAGTCGACAGCCGACGGCCATGCTGCTTCACATGCTCGATGTCGCGGCTCGCCCGAAGAAAGAAGGACCGATCACCTCTGCCTTGCGACATCGTCCGGCTCATTTACGGCCGCGCCGAACCCGTCCGCCCGACTCCTGCGTTCCGGGTTGGGACGGACCGCTCCGTGTTGCTCTTGGAAAACGTCCCTGCTTGAGGAAGACAAGGGGGGCGGAAGCCCGTGCAGCGCGAGTATTTAGACGGTCAACCGCGCGCGACCCTTGGCTCGACGGCGGGCCAAGACTCTGCGGCCGTTCTTTGTGCTCATGCGTTTGCGGAAACCGTGTTCTCGCTTCTTTTTGAGGTTCGACGGCTGTTGAAACGTAAACGACATACGGGTCACCCTTTCGAGGAAAATCTCAAATGAACGTCGCATTATAGGGGCGCCCCCACCACCTGTCAAACCAAGCGGCACGTGCACATTCTGTCCTGCACCTCGTTGATAAGCTGGTCCGCTCATGTTCCGATCGTCGTTCAGATTGAGGCGGTTTTGTGGACCTTTCCCCCAAAATGGACTAGACTGCCTCAGACTTTGATACCCGTAGATGTGTGGGCATCGCCATAACCCATTACGGAATCAACAGTTCCGAACCGGGCGCTTCGAAGCCCCCTCTGGCACTGCCTTTGCGAAATCATGAGAGGTTCCGTCTCACCTGCGCGCATTGGACCCACAGCGCTATGCGGATTGAAGCGTCCGCCAAATTCAGGAGGAGCTTAATATGAAGATCCGCTATGTTCTGGTGTCGATCCTCGGGATGTCTCTTTTGATGGGCGGATGTGCCCAGCCTCCGGCCGATCAAATCAATGCCGCCGAACAGGCGGTCAAAGATGCCCAGCAAAACGGCGCGACCACCTACGCGGCCAACGACTATGCGAAGGTGGAAGGACTATTGGCAGCGATGAAGACGGAAGTCGCGGAGCAGGACGGGAAATTTGCTTTGTTCCGTGATTACGGCAAGGCTGAACAGCTCGCCGCGACGACGAAGGCCGAGGCCGAACGCGTCAAGGCGGACGCCGCCAAGAAAATGGAGGAAGCGAAGTTTGCCGCGGCACAGGCGTACCAGGCCGCGCAAACCACCGTCGCGTCGACCCTCGCGCTCGTCGCGAAGGCTCCGGCTGGGAAGGATCGCGCCGCGCTTGAAGCAATCAAGACTGACGCGCAAGCGCTCAAGGCATCACTCAACGACGTGCAAGTGCTGCTCGACAGGTCGGAGTACCTTGCAGCACAGACTAAAGCCAAGGCCATCCAGGAAAAAGGGGAAGCCGTGTCGCACGAAATCGAAACCGCCCTGGCCAAGATCGGCAAGGGTAAAACAATGGCAAGAAAGAAATAGCACCGGCTCTTCGTATGCTTCAGAGGATCCCATACGTCGCTGCGTCTTTGTGGTGTGCCGGAGCCTTGACGCTCAGCGGCTCCCTTGCCGCATGCGTCGAGAACGTGCCCCCAGAGATGGTCGAAGCCATCGAATCGCTCGACCGGGATCTGCTGCAGTTGCGGGCTGCCGAAGTGGCTCCAGGCGAGTATGCCGTCTTCGTTCACCAATGGCTCACGCTTCGCAACCGGGTGGAAGCCGAAGAAGACACCATTCGTTGGCCGTGGGAGCCGAATGACCTCGAGCAGGCGCTTCATCACCTGCAGGCCGAAGGCGCCAAGACAGTTGCACGCCTTACCGAACAGCAGGAAATCGATCGCCACGCAGCCGCCCGGCAGTTGGCGGACGTGGAGGAGCGGTCAAGGGCCATCGCGACACAAGTCAGTGCCATTGACAGCCGGCTCATCCTGGCGGAAAAACCGGTGGAAACCGACTTGCTGCTGAAGCAAGCCCGTGCGTTTTACGAACAAGGACGCTACGAGCAATCCTTACAGGCCTCTGACCGTGCGTCCCACCACCTGACGACACAATCGGCGTTGCTTCAGCGGGAGTTGGGGCGGTATGCAAGCCCTGATCGGATTGCTCAGTGGCAACGGATGGCGCATGAAACCATCGAGTGGTCGAAGAAGCATCGGACGTCGGCGATCGTTATTAGCAAAGCGGAGCGGTCGTTGACCCTCTACCGCAGCGGACAAAAGCTGCTATCATATCCCGTCCGGCTCGGCTTTAACGGCATCAGGGAAAAACGTTATCAAGGCGACGGCGCCACGCCGGAAGGGCGCTATCGTATCGCAAGCAAGCGAGGACGCGGGCAGACACAATTCTATCGGGCCCTGCTGTTGGATTATCCGAACCAGGACGATCGACGGCGGTTTCTGAACGATCGCAAAAAAGGCAAGATTCCCGCCTTCCGTGACATCGGAGGCCAAATCGAAATTCACGGAGTGGACAATGAGTTGATGGCGCAAACGTTGGGATGCGTCATGCTCGAGAATCCCCAAATGGCGGCGCTCTTTGAACGAGTCGACAATGGCACCCCGGTGACGATCGTCGGGGCGCTCCTGGAACACAATTCGGTGGAGCGCGCCCTGGTC
>JAICVE010000503.1 GCA_025935475.1 Nitrospira sp.
CCGGCACGCCACGACCACACACCGATCGTCGGGAGGAAGACTTCGAACCCTCTGGCTTCGAGTAGTCCCCTCACCAGTTGCTCGCAATGGCTGTGGGTCCACAGGGCATACCACCGACGCGGTCCGGTCTCGGAGATTCCATTCTCGTCGCCGGTTGCGAGAAGTGAAAAGGCTCCGCCCCCTTCGGTTTGGCCGTGGTTCCCCATCCCGAACCTCCATTGCCTTTGATCCGCAGGCCGCCACCTGTCGTACACAAATCTCGTACAAGAATCGTGACGGCTGCGCCTTTGTCGATCGGCTCGTCAGCTACCCAGCCGGCCGGTCTTTTATCCCCTGTTCTCGCCACAGTATCGAATGCATCCAAGCACGACTATCCGTGATGTCACTGAAACTGCACGGGAGAATTGTGGAGGGCTTATCAGGAGAACTGCTGAGCGGGCTTCAAGGGACTACGCGAGCGGGAACCAGGGTTGGGGAAGTGGGGCTGGCTAGAAGTTCCCCTAGTTCGAGTCAGGACCCTAGTTCGCCATAGTAAAGCATCTCACCTCGCGCATGTTCTTTTATAGAAAGGATCACCCACATGAAGATCGCTCAGTTGTCTCCGCTCTGGGAAAGTGTGCCCCCGCAGCTGTACGGCGGGACCGAACGGATCGTGTCCTACCTGACCGAGGAACTTGTACGGCAAGGCCATGACGTCACGCTCTTCGCAAGCGGAGACTCCAAGACCCGCGCACAGCTTCAGACATGCTGTCCCCGTGCGCTTCGTCTCCACGACACCAGCCTGATCAATCGTGATGCTCCCTTGCTCCTCATGCAGGAGCGGGCGCTGGGCGCTGCCTCCGCCCAATACGACATTATCCACTCGCATTTGGATTTTTTGAGCTTTCCCATGAGCCGTCGCGCTCATGCGCCGGTCGTGACCACACTGCACGGGCGCCTGGACTTGCCGGAATTTCAGCCGATCTTCAACGAGTACTCGGAAATGCCCGTGGTATCCATTTCCAACGCGCAACGAAAACCCTTGCCGCAAGCGAATTGGGCGGGCACCGTGTATCATGGCATTCCGAAGAACTTGTACTCTTTGCACGACCGACCGGGATCGTATTTGGCGTTTCTTGGACGCATCTCGCCAGAGAAATGCCCCGATCACGCCATCGAAATCGCAAAGCGCGTCGGCATCCCGCTGCGCATCGCCGCGAAGGTCGATCCTGCAGACCAGGCGTATTTCAAGCAGAAGATCGAGCGGCTCCTGGATCACCCGTTGATCGAATACGTCGGCGAAATCAACGACGCCGAGAAAAATGATTTTCTGGGCGAGGCGGCCGCACTCCTGTGCCCTTACGATTGGCCGGAGCCGTTCGGGCTAGTCTTGATCGAGGCCATGGCCTGCGGCACGCCGGTGCTGGCCTATCGTCAGGGATCGATCCCTGAAATCATCGACCACGGCGTGACAGGGTACATCTGCGACAACATCGGCGAGATGGCCCAAGCTGTCGCCGGCCTGTCGCTGATTGACCGCGCGCGATGCCGTGAAATCTTCGAAGAGCGGTTCACGGTCGAGCGCATGGTGAAGGATTATGTCGCGATCTACGAGAACCTGGCCGCTTCACACCGACCACGTCTGCTGGCGCATTCCCGAACCTCGGGGCATGTACGGGCCGGCACGGTGCTGAGTCTGGCGCCGCAGACCGACGTCGCATAGCGGTTTCGGACCTGTGAGCATGAAGCGTCGCACGGAATCTGGGTGCTGGCCTGTTCATTGCCAGCACCCAAAATGCGACTATCGAGAAGACAGTGCCGGCTCCACGGGGACGATCTGGGCCATGCTGATGGCCTGTCGAACCATTTGGCTCGCATA
>JAICVE010000117.1 GCA_025935475.1 Nitrospira sp.
ATCTGCGTTCATAGCCTTGCTCCTCCTTCTTGTATGGGCATTTCTCGCCACTCCTTCCACTCTATCTCGCAGAAGATGGCGCCAATGCTGGATGTTTCCCTGGCGGACAGGGGAACATGCCCGAGGCATTTGGAGGAAGTGAGAAAATCTGGGGAGCTATGTTTTCCGTGAAGATCTCGGCCGTTTGCGTATTGACGACGCTCAGGCGGTTGCGAATGGCTTTCACACCGAGGACCGTCTCGGCCAGGTGCGTTGCCTCGCGTGGAGCGAAGGGACTCATGGCCGCGCCTTCAAGCGTCACTGCGCCTTGATTGACGTGGACGACGATCAGATGGTTGGCGGTCAGTGGGCTCGTACGCATGGCTTCCGCGATCGCGGTCTGCACTTGCACATTGTCGGGCTTTTCTGCGGCCGACTGGGCAGCCATGGCGCTGACCGCTACCAATCTCGAGAGGACGACGACGACCAGGAGGACAGCCTCATAGCCTCCGTCGATTACGACAGATTAGGCTTCACTCGTCATGGGCTGGCACCGGGAAATCCCCTCAGAGAGGGGCGAATCGGCACTGCCGCTTCGATCTGCATCAATGCGAGCGACCGGCCCTTGAGATCGTAGTGGCTACCGTCCGTGATCAACGGGGCGTGGGCGGGCATGACGTCCTGGAACGTATTCAGCACGAGCTGCCACGGCACATTCGCCGGCGGCGTTGGAAGCATGAACTGAATCGGTTCATGGTGAGCGTTGATCAGCAGCAAAAACGTGTCGTCGAGAATCGGATTGCCCAGGTGATCCTTTTCCTCGATGCGGTCACCCGCCAGTCTGACACCCAGGCAACGGACATAGCCCTGCTTCCAATCGTCTTCGGTCATTTCCTGCCCGTCAGGGCGAAACCACGACAGATCCTTGATGTCGGCGCCATAGATACTGCGGCCCTGAAAGAATTGCCGGCGACGAAAGACCGGATGGGCCGCACGCAACATGATCAACGAGCTGGTGAAGGTGAAGAGCGCCTGCTCCTCGCTCGAGATGTCCCAATTGAACCAGCTGATCTCATTGTCTTGGCAGTAGGCGTTGTTGTTCCCATGCTGCGTCCGCCCAATTTCGTCGCCTCCGCAAATCATCGGTACACCTTGAGACAGCAGGAGAGTCGCCAGCATATTACGCTGCTGCCGTGCCCTCAATTCCCGGATGGCCGGATCATCGGTCGGCCCTTCGACCCCGCAATTCCAGCTCTGGTTGTCGTCGGAACCGTCCTTGTTGTCTTCCTGGTTGGCTTCGTTGTGCTTCTGATCGTATGACACCAGATCGCGCAGAGTGAAGCCGTCGTGGGCGACGACGAAGTTGATGCTGGCGAACGGTTTGCGCCCGCTGCCTTCATACAGATCGCTGCTCCCGGACAGACGATACGCCAACTCACTCGTTTGCCCTCCGTCACCCTTCCAATAGCGCCTGATGGTATCCCGGTACTTGCCGTTCCATTCCGCCCACCCGGCGGGGAAGTTTCCGACCTGATAGCCGCCTTCGCCGATGTCCCATGGTTCGGCGATGAGTTTGAGCTGTGACAGGACAGGATCCTGCTGAATAATGTCCAAGAAGCCGCCGAGTCGGTCCACGTCGTGCAGCTCGCGGGCTAGCGCCGCCGCCAGATCGAACCGGAAGCCATCCACATGCATCTCAAGCGCCCAGTACCGGAGGCTATCCATGATGAGCTGAAGCGTTCGCTGATGCTGGACGTTGAGCGTGTTTCCTGTGCCCGTGTAGTCGAGGTAATACCGCGGTTGATCGGGCATGAGGCGGTAATAGGCCGCATTGTCGATGCCTCGGAACGATAGTGTGGGACCGAGGTGATTTCCTTCGGCAGTATGATTGTACACGACATCAAGAATGACCTCGATGCCGGCGCTGTGCAGCGTCCTCACCATGGTTTTGAATTGATTGACCGCGTGCTCGGGATGCGTCGCATAACGCAGTTCTGGCGCAAAAAATCCGATGGTGTTGTAGCCCCAATAGTTGGTCAAACCTTTGTCGACCAGGTGCTTGTCGGCGACGAAGGCATGCACCGGCAGCAATTCAATCGCCGTCACGCCGAGCCGCTGGAGATACTCGATGACAGGCCTCGCCGCCAATCCCGCGTAGGTGCCTCGTAGCGCTTCCTGGATCAGCGGATGTTTCGCGGTGAAGCCCTTGACATGCATTTCATAGATGACGGTTTCACTCCACGGGCGCCGAAGGGGCTTGTCCTCTCCCCAGGTAAACGCCTGCTCGACGACGACCGATTTGGGAACCAGCGAGGCATTGTTGCGCTCGTCGAATGACAGATCGGCGTCAGGATGTCCGATGGTGTAACCGAACATCGAATCTGACCAGCGCAAGTCGCCGTGGAAGGCCTTCGCGTACGGGTCGATCAACAGCTTGTTCGGATTGAAACGGTGGCCGGCTTGCGGGTCATACGGCCCGCTCACGCGAAAGCCGTAGAGTTGTCCTGGCCGGGCCTCGGGAAGGAAGACATGCCACACCTGATTTGTGCGCTCTTCAATTCGAATGGCGTGCGTTTCTTTCTCCTGGTCGGGATGGTCAAACAGACACAGTTCCACGCCCGTCGCATTTTCGGAAAACAGCGCGAAGTTCACGCCTTCGCCGTCCCAGGTCGCGCCTAACGGATAGGGGTGACCGGGCCGCGTCGTCACACGTGGCATAGCATCGCTCCCTCATGTTCGTCGCCGATCTTGTGGCGTTCCTCTCGTACGACTCCTCCCGCAGTATCCAAAGACACGTTGCCCACCCTCCGAGTGATGTGAAGAGCCCGCCGTCGTCCATTTAGGATTTCGCGAGCAGACTCGCGAGATCCTCCGCATGCTCTTCTTCCTTCGCGGTAATCTCTTCAAGCAGTCGTCTGGTCGTGGGATCATCGCCGCCGATGTAGTCAATCATCTGCCGATAGCTGTCGATGGCGATGCGTTCGGCCACGAGATCCTCCCTAATCATATCTTCCAGAGTGGTCCCTTCGGCGTACTGGGAGTGGCTGCGGTCCAGTAGACCTTCGGGGGAAAGATTCGGCTGACCGCCTAACTGGACGATCCGCTCGGCGATCGCATCCGCGTGCTCTTGCTCTTCTTTGGCGTGTTCAAGGAATTCGCTCTTCACGCTTTCCGAACTCATACCTTGCGCCATGAAGTAATGCCGCTTATAGCGTAATGTGCAGACCAACTCGGTGGCGAGCGCATCGTTGAGCAGACGGAGAACGACCGGCGCTTTCGCCTTATAGCCGGGCGTCATCGCGCCATTCTCTATGTGACGACGTGCACGTTCGCGAATGGTCTTGACATCGAGAACAAATTGTTGGTCCTGCATGGCAGCCTCCTTATCGTCAGTCGTGACGAAACTGTGTGTGCTGTATGTCGGTGCAGACGGTGAATGCCGGATAGGAGAGAGGACTCGGGCACACAATCGACCTGTTACGCTGCACGGGTGAGCATCCGATCTGACACCAAGGGGCCGTTGCTCACGATCATCTGCCAAGCTCTTCGCCCCAAGCGTGCCAGCCTGACCGAAGCGGCCTTTTGCTGGAAGAACGCCCAGTTATTGGACATTAGAACGCATCCGACTCCCACATCTTTGACTAACGTAAGCCGAGTGGGCAGGTCCCGACACTCGGAGTACCCCGAGTGCTCAAGGGTATCAGCTAGGGGATGGCCTAGTTCTCGCATATACCTAAGTCGAGGTAAAAAAAGAGTGCGGTTTATTTCCTTGAACCGAAGGCCGAGTTTGTACCATGATGAGGGGCGGCCCTTTTTTGGCTGAATTGGACGAACATCCATGTCTTTACATACGCACACGGCAAAAGTACTCCTGGTGGACGACCACCCTCTCGTCTTGGAGAGCATCCGCCAGCTGCTCGAACCTCACTTCACCATCGTCGGGATGGTGCAAGATTCCGGCGAGATCATCAGCCGGGCATTAGAGCAACGTCCGGATGTCATCTTATTGGATGCCTGCATGCCCGGTCTCAGCGGGTTTGCGGCGACCAAGCAACTGAAAAAGCTGCTTCCATCCGTCAAGGTAATCCTTGTCACGATGCTCACGGAAGCCATCTCTATCAGCGAGGCATTCCGGGCCGGTGCAAGCGGCTACGTGCTGAAGCAATCGGCCTCGGATGAACTCCACGCGGCAATCGAGAGTGTGCTGGCAAACAAGCGTTTCTTATCCAAAAAGATTGATGCGGAAGTACGAGAAGCGGTGGAGCACGAATGGTTCAGACCGGAAGGGTACTCAAGCGATTTGACGGGCCGCCAACGGGAGATTTTGGTGTTGCTGGCCGAAGGACGGTCGACACGGGTTATTGCGCAGCAGCTCAACATTTCGATGAAAACGGTCGAGTTTCACAAGGCCAACATCACGCGAAAGCTCGGCGTTCATACCACATCGGATTTGATCAAGTTCGCCCTCGCCCAAGGCATCACCACGCTACAGTTCTAAGCCGAGATTCCCCGTTTCGGATCTCACATTGTGCATCAAATGTTGACGACACAGGCAGGATCTTGCCCAAGTCTGGGATTTGATCCGAGATGTGAAATCCGCAATTGAGACAATTGCGGCTAGTGGATTGAGGTCAGCCCTGCTGCGATCGCGTATTTTGTCAGTTCTGCGGCCGTCCGGAGCCTCAACTCCTTCATGATGCGCGTTTTGTGAAACTCCACGGTCTTCACAGAGACGTTGAGAATTGAAGCGATTTCTTTGGTCGCCTTTCCCTCGGCGACCAACTGCAACACTTCCCGCTGCCGCGAGCTCAATGTCTGGGCGAATCCCACGTTGACCTCTCCTGGTGCGGATCCGGACGACGGATTGACCGCCTGATCAACGAGGCTCTGAGCCACCATGGGCGAAACGAACGTGCGTCCTTTTACGACTTCGCGGATGGCTTGGACCAATTCGGAGCCCACGGACTGTTTCAGCACGTAGCCGGAGACACCCACACGGAACGCTTGCGTTACGAAGTTAGGCTCCGAGTGCATGGTCAACACGATGATTTTGAGATTGGGATTGTTCTTTTTCAGCTGCTGGGAAGCATCAAGGCCGTTTAACAACGGGAGGGAAATGTCGACCACGACGATATCGGGTTGAAGTTTTCCTGCCGCTGCCACCAGTGAACGACCATCGGCCACAATGCCGACCAATTCGTATTCCGGTTCCAACAGCTTCTGAATGCCCTCCGCCACGAGGACGTGATCATCTGCAAGTAGAATCCGATAGGTTTCAGACATAGGGGTCACCCTCGCAAGGATTAGGGAAACGCTAGTGCCTTGCCAGTGTATGAAAGAAGTGTACCTGGCTTATATACTCAGTCTCAAGGGCATCAATAGGGCCCTAAGCAAGGGGTTCCCCGAGGACGCGGGCCGCTGACTGCGGGTTGAGTGTGGCCGGATGGCTACATCACGTTCACGTCTTGGCGGTTTCCTCAAAAGGTATACGGGTTTCTCCTCAGCTCTGAATTCGCTCGATCGAGGGCCGGCCTTCCCGTACATGAACCCAGTGGTTCGATGGCTCTCTACGCTCATGAATTCTTTCGGCGATCTTTCTTGTGACGTTGTTGGACTAGTCTCGGAAATAGATCTGCAGAAGAAGAGCAAATTGCAACCCTAAATTGGCCGACTCATACCATCTGAGCGCTCGACAAGGGTGATCCCGCGCACTGCGTCGACTCGTTCGGACAACCTGTCTTTTAGGACCCTGTTTCAGGACACGTTGTCCTGCTTTTCCCCACCCTCTCTGGCAGCAACCCTTGAAAACTTCCAGATTGTCCCCACTACGCGAGCGGTGCGGTTCTTGCTGAGTGACGGCAACGCGCCTGTCTATCGGTGCAACGCGAGTGAGGCCGCGAGGCACCGACGACCATTCACCCACGGGTGGGCGCTCTGCGGATGCAGAGCCGTGGGGTTTGTCATCGAAAGGAGACCGTCACCATGAGCGTCACACTTCCCTTCACAATACCCACGCTGAGGAGATCGTTGATCGGAGCGGTTTCGATCCTTGCGATCGTTCCGCTGCTCTACTTTGCCGCATGTAGCGGTGGAGACGATGGCGGAGGAGGCGCTCCGCCGTCCAATAACAACGCTCCAACCGGCTCAGCAAGTCAATTTGCGTACGTGACTTCGGCCGGAACGAGTGAAATCCAGGCATATAGCGTAGACGGCAGTGGAAACCTGACGCCAATCGGCAGCAAGGTTAATACTGGTAATTTACCGCACCACGTCAATGTGAGTTCTGGCTCGAAGTTTGTGTATGTGTCGAACCATGAGTCGAACTTCCTCTCCGGCTGGAGGATTAAGTCAGATGGCAGCTTAGAGGCCATGAATCCTGCCGGCGGCTCTCCAGTGACAACAGATCCTAGTCCCCATTCCTCGGTCACTGACACAACCGGCAGCTTCTTGTACGTGGTGTCCGCCGCGGCGCCCGGGAATTCAGAAGGCCCCAGCACCATACAGGCGTATAGCCTTGATGCGAACGGCATTCCCACGCCCATCGCAGGGACAAACTCTTGGGCAGCCGGAACGCATGGTCATAATGTGGCGATATCGCCCAACAACCAATTTGTGTATGTGGCCGCGGAAGGTTCCGGAGAAGTGCTTGCCTACAGCCGTGACCTGACGACGGGTGCGCTCACGCCTCGTGGCGTGATGAGCGGAATGCAGCTGTGCACTGCCGTCACCGTGTCCAACGACAGTCGGTTCGTCTTTGCGGCCTATTCCAATGCCGTGAACGTGTTTTCGATTGGCTCCGACGGTTCGTTGACGCCGATCACCCCAACCGCCACGTTTTCCACCAACAATTTTGGGTTTGGCAGCGAACCCCATTCGATTACCATCCATCCGAACGGGTTAACGCTCTACACGGCAAATCTCAATCCCAATCCGGGTAGGGTCTCGGTGTTCGGAGTGAACACAACCACGGGGGCGTTAACTGAACTGCAGCCCAATCCTGCGCCTGCAACCGGTTCCGGACCGGGCCTCGGTATGTTCCCGAATTATGTTGTCGTCCATCCGAACGGGCAGGTGCTATTTACCGCCAATCAAGGGGACTCAAGACCGGGTTCACTTGACACCGGTTCGGTGTCCCGATTTACCGTCAACGGCGATGGGACATTGGCCTCACCAGCCACTCTCGTTCCCAACACTGGTGCCGGCACCAATGCCATCGCGACGACGAAGTTCTGAGCCTGTTCCCGCTTCGCTCTTCTATCGGAGAGCGAAGCGGTCGACGCGGTGGACATGCGTGATGTTACAGCGGTTCGGTAGTTCGGCAGGCGCTGGTCCCTACGATAGCAGGAGTTTTTGTCAGCACAGTATGTCAACGGCCGGATCGCAGTACAGCGGTCCGACTGTCTGCGGCCTCATGTACTGTGTGGCAGGATCTCTGGCTCCCAGTGGACTACTCAAGGCTGGACCGCCTGGCATTCCGGGTAAACCGCGTCCTGCACCTAAAAATACGGGCGTGTTGCCTGGCGCACCGGCACCTGGCTCGAGCTGATTGGTGGTTGCAGGCGTGATGACGTTTGCTGGAAGTCCACGCGTGGGCACCGATCCCGGCTGAACGGGTGAAATGGTGACCGACGATGACGCCTGAGGATTTTGGGTTTGGCTTCCTGGTATTGTCTGGGCGAACCCCCGTGACAGGGCAAGTGACAGGAAGAAGCTCAGCGCGGCAATGCCCACTGCACGTGGCATGTCGGTATTCTACCGTATCTGGTGCAATGAGCACCACAAATTCACCTACCTGTCCATTCATCGGGATCGCGATCCATGGTCATTGTGCTCATGGGCGCCGCTGGTGCCGGCAAGACAACCGTGGGATGTCAATTGTCCCAAGCACTGCGGTGGCCATTTCTCGATGGCGACGACGTTCACCCTCTCGAGAATATCGCCAAAATGCGTCGGGACACGCCACTCACGGATGAGGACCGCCGTCCGTGGATCCAGGCACTGAGAACGTCGATTGCCGAATGGCTCGAGCAGGGCATGAATGCGGTTCTGACCTGTTCACTGCTCACGCATGCGCACCGTGTTGCCGTCCTTGCGGACTATGAGCCTCATGTTAAGCTCGTCTACCTTCAGGCCTCTCACGGGCTTCTTCACAAACGGCTGACTGCGCGCACTGGTCATTTTGCCGGGGTGGCGCTCCTCGA
>JAICVE010000103.1 GCA_025935475.1 Nitrospira sp.
CGATTGATGGCGCTCATGTCGATATGGCGCAGATCCACGCCGTTATACCGGATCAAGCCGTTGGTCGGCGCCTCGAGACCGCCTAACACGCGAGCCAATGCCGTTTTGGCCACCGTCGAGCTGGCGTAGATGCCGATCTTCTCGCCAGGTGTCACCTCGACATTGAACCGCTCAAAGATCGCCGGTACGCCGGGGTGATGAACAGTCAAGTCTTTGCAGGTCAGTCGGATGCCGTGGACCGTCGGATCTGGAAGTGGGACCGACAAGCCGGACGACTCTTGGTCCTTCGGGAGCGACAGGACAAAATCCAGTTCGCTCAAACCGGTCATAAAGTAAAAGATGTGACCCATCCGTTTCACGACCTCGTCAAAACTGGCCAGCAATCCGCTCACGACGACTTCGGCCGCGACGAGTTGTCCCAGCGTCAACTGGCCGATCGACAGCAGCCAGGCCGCCGTGGCAATGAGTCCACCGTGCGCGATGGCCTGCCACCCCACTGAGCCCAAGTATTGCCGGATGAGAATCCCGAAGCGGGTCTGCCTGCGTTCGACGTACTTGCCGACCAGCTCGTCGGTCCGCTGCATGAGGATGGCTCGGCTGTCCGTCGCTTTGAAATGCAGGAGGTTGTACGAAATCTCCTGCATCCAATGAAGGGTGTCGTACTTGGCGTGCGACATCTCGATGGTGGCCTTGAGACCCCCGTGGGAGAGCAAAAATACGATGCCGAACCCGGCCAACAGGAGTGCGTTGTAGAGCAAAAAATACGGATGGTAGAAGACGAGGATTGTCATGCCCACCGCGCCTCCGACGACCACGTTGATGAGGTCGACCAAGAGTACGGAAAGCGCCCGCTGCATGAATACCGTTTCCATGAAATGATTGGCGTAGCGCGGCTTGAAGCCGAGTACCTGCAGATGTGGAATCTGCTGAGCCATTCCGATGGCGACCCGGGCGAAGAGCCGCCGTTCCAGCACTTCCACTGCATAGTACTGCAGCGAACGGAACGCACCCACGAAGAGCAGAGCCGCAATCATGACACCGGCCAGCGTGACGATGGTTACGGGCTGGATGGCGAACGCAAAGGTGTTGGTCAGCTCTTGGACCGTCAGAGGAACGATCAGCGCAAACAGGCCGATTGCGAGCGAGTAGGACACCACGAGGGCCAGCAGGCGCCGCTCAAGCCGTAGCAGGAGGCCTATGTACCCCGCCACGGACTGAAACAGGTTGGGTTGTTCGTCCACATGACTCTGCACGGACACCCGCCTTTATTCACCACGCGGTGCAAACCGGCTCTGCAATCGTTCCCTAACGCTATCAAAGTACAGGGGAAAAAGCCAACTCTTCCCCGTTCAGTCTCGAGCCCGATACATGACGGGGACGCTCGATGGCATCGACTTACCCCAGGCCCCGATCGACCATTGATACAACGCCAATGCCTTCTGATAGTCGGCTTTGGCCCGTATCACCTGCCCTTCGGAGTCGACGGAGTTGCGCTCGCGTAGATTCACGAACAACACGCTCGTGGCCCCCAAACTGAACCGAAATCGCTCTCCCTCTTCCAGCGTCTTGGCGAGGCGGAGCGACTCCACCGCGGCGGCAATACGTTCCTTCGTCCTCTCAATGGCCGACAGAGCATTGTCCACGTCGATGACGACCTGCTGTTCACGGAATCTCTGCGTGAGCACGAAACGGTCGGCCTTGCCCTGCGCTTCGAGGACTTCGCCGCGGCTCTTCCGCTGTAAGATGGGAATCCGAAGCTCGAGCCCAAACCGGTAGCCGAGACCTAGCACGAACTTCTCCGGTTGCCTTGCCGGTGCCGCCTCGGCATCCAGGCTGGGGAGCAAATTGTTCTTTGCAAGTTCGAGATCGATATTGTTGAGCTTCGCCTCGATGTCGATCTCTTTGATCTCCGGTCGATCGGCCTTGGCTTGGATCTTGTGAGCTTTGATCGTTTCCTGAGTTGGAACCAGGACCTGCGCCGGAAACTCCGGCGAGCGCTCCAACGGCGGCAGCACCGGGGCGTTGTGTTCCCACAGAAACATGGACAGCTTCAGTTGCTCTTGTTCTACGAACCGTTGCGCGGCGATGGCTACCTCGCGCCGGCGTTGCACTTCTTGATTGGCTTCCACGACGTCAAGCGGCGCGACGGCGCCGGCCTTGGCACGGCCTTCGACTTGGCGGAAGCGATCCTCCGCGATGCCGACAGCGCGGCGTTGGACTTCAAGAAACTTCACCGCCGCCACCCAGTCCCAGAACTGTGTGGCCGCGGCGAGAAATAGATCCTGCCTGGTTTGGGCAATCCGGACGTCCGCGCGCGGGTCCGCGAGTTCCGATCGTTGCAGTTCGGCGTTTTCCGGGTTCGTGATCAGCCCTCGCAAGAGCGGGAAGAACCCGCCGAGGAGGACTTGCTGATTGCCGTTATTGAACGAGAGATCTGGAATCTTGGCATCGCCGATCGGTTGTCTGACGCCGGCCATGTACCGAAATCCCCAGGGATGCCGGGCTTCCACCAGCGTGTCATTGAAGCCGCCGGTCTGGGTACCTTTTCCCGGGTCGCTGCTCGAGATAAACCGCTCGAGCTCGGTGTCATTCACGACGGTCGGCTCGAACGCCCCCAAGGCTTTGAGCATCTTCCCGCGGGCCATCACCTTTTCGGTTCCAGCCCCCTTCAAGAGAGGGTGGGTGCGGTCGATCCATGCATGGATTTCATCAATGCTCAGCGGGATCGGGGGAAGTTCCCGCTTGGTGGAGGGCTCGGCGGCAATCGTAGGACCAGCCAAAAGGCCGAAGCACAACACCAGGCCAGCGACATGCAGAAATCGTTTGGGCATGGGACACACTCCTTTCATGATGGCGATACGCGAGCGCCTGAGATGGCAACGAGCAAACGAGAGGCAAGATGAACGAGAAGGAATTGGCAAAAGCCTATTTCGCACCTCGTCCTGCCTTCGGCAAGAGGGTGTCGATCAGGCTCGGAGGACGCTCTTGATAGTCGGGCGGGAAGAGGTTGAAGCGCCGCCACATTTCATACCACAGCGGCACACGGTTGAGGATCACCCATCCCATGACCTTAGTCCCCTGGCGGACGTGTTCTTGAGGAGGCCAGGGTTTTTCTTCGGGATCAGGAACAACCCAGAAGCGGAAATTGCCTTTGCCATCGTCGACCTGATCGACGACCTTGATGACGCCCTGGTAGGTGCCGGCCATTAGTTCAGGCCAGGCCGGTAACGGAATGGCGGGAATGCCATAAAACAGGATCTTGACCTTGCGGCCGACATTCAACAGCGGAGCGTCGATGCCGTCGGCGACCATCTCGACAGCCTTGTCCGCACTGGCCGGTGAGATTCTGACCAGTTTGTCCCCGGGCCGGACGGTCTCGCCGACGCCCGTTTCGGCCATCTTGACCACTGTGCCGTCGATGGGGGCCATGATACGGCTGGCGACGCGGCGTTGCTCGGCGTTCGACATGCGGAGCGCCACATCCGCAAGCTGATCGGTGGCCTTGGCGGCTTCGGCGACTGATGCGTCGCGAGCCGCTTCGGCATCCAACAGACGTTGCAAGACTTCAGCGCTGACCTGCTCCCGTCCGAAACTCAGCGCTTTCATCGCCTGTTCTGCGGCTTTGAGATGGGCCTGCGCGCCGTTCAGATCGGCTTTCGTGCCGATGGCCGATTGAATGGTCACTTCGAGCTCACGCTGAGAGACCAATCCCTGTTCGGCCAATTGTTTATGGCGGTCGACGTTCAATTCGGCGGTGGCGACGGCAATCCGGGCCGCTTCCACCTTTTGATAGGCCTCACGGACATTATTTTCCGCTTCAACCACTCTCGCCTGCGCTGATGGCACAGCGGCCTTGACGAGGTTCTGCATCTCCTTGATGCGCTTGTCGAGTTGCTCGGCGCGTCCCAGTGCGGCACGCCGCGTTTCAATCAAGGCTTGTTTGCGCTGACCAAGGAGCGAGAGGAGATCCGGCGACATGAAATTAGGATCGTAATCGTCGAGTTCGAGGATGAGGTCTCCCTGTTTGACCCGTATGCCTTCGAAGATATGCCATTTCCGGATGCGGCCGGTAATTTGCGATTCAATGTCCTGCGGCCGCTCATAGGGGGTATAGGCGGACAATTGGCCGGTGACCGTAATGGTCTGCGTCCAGGGTACAAAAGCAATGATTAGTAAGAACAACAGGACGAGCTTGATGGCGAGTCGGGAGGAAAACCTAAGACGTTCGGGGATTTGAACGGCTTCCCAGGCGCGCAGATTACTCGAGATCGCGAGATCGTCCACCGCGATTTCATCCAAGCCGCTGGGCCGCTGGACGAAGTGACGGACTTTTTGACGTAAGCTTTGTCCTAGACTTGCCACTTCAAGGACCTCATCGGACGCGGCAAACGGTCGAGCCTTCATCATAGAGGAAAGTGACGCAAGGGGTCAATTTCTCTTGAAGAACCGGTATTTCTTGCCGCTTCGGCGCGCTTGACCCGCTTGGCGAGAGCCGATAAGGTGGGAGCCCGGCAGTGCCCTTTCACATCGCAGGGAGTGTGGGGTGGCAGGCAAAGCAAAGCGTCCCAATGTGCGGTCCAGATTGATCGTTTCTTCCCGTCCCATCGTCGGCATCCTCGGCGGAAGCAAATCTGATTTTCCGATTCTCGAAAAAGCCGTGGCCGTGTTGAGCGAGTTAGGCATCGCCAATGAACTGATGGTTGTGTCCGCTCATCGGACGCCTGATCGCTTGTTTGCCTATGCGGAGCAGGCGCCGTCCAGGGGGATTGAAGTGATCATCGCCGGTGCCGGAGGAGCGGCCCATCTGCCCGGCATGCTGGCGGCGAAGACACATCTTCCCGTGATCGGCGTCCCTATACCGACCGAAAATCTCCGCGGGCTTGATTCGCTCCTGTCCATTGTTCAAATGCCGCGCGGCATTCCCGTGGCAACCGTGGCAATCGGCGGCGCGGAAAACGCCGGCCTGCTCGCCGCGCAGATTTTGGCCGGCCGCTACCCGCAAATCGCCGATCGCGTCAAGGCGTTTCGAACCACTCAAACCAGGACTGTGCTGCAGTCGCCGGAAGCCAAGGGCTCCATCGGCGGACCTCAGGACTCCTCTCGTCGTCGGTCGTGACTCCTACAGTGATTGAACCGGGATCCGTGCTTGGCGTCCTCGGTGGCGGCCAGTTGGGAGCTCTCTTCACGCGTGCGGCCGCAAAACACGGCTATCGCGTCGTCGTGTGGGACCCTGACCGTGACGCTCCGGCGCACCGTCTTGCGGCCCATTCGTTTACGACGCCGTTCACCGATCGCGAGACAGTCACCCGATTCGCGTCGACAGTGTCCGCCGTGACCTACGAGTGGGAGAATGTCCCGGCTGAGCTCTGCGAGCAGCTCGAGAGGCAACGGCCCGTGCGGCCTTCAGGCGGCGTCCTCCGGTCTATCCAGAATCGCCTAGTCCAGAAAAGATTTCTTGCCGGGCACGGCTTCCCCGTTCCTCGGTTTGCCCCTCTGACTGATCCAAATGACCTGCCTGACCTCGTCCGGGAAGTGGGCTGTCCCGTCATCTGCAAGACGGCCATGGCGGGCTACGACGGCAAAGGCCAATGGAGGATCGATGAGCCCTCGGCAGTGCCTCCCCTCGTTCCCTCGGTTCAGGCTTCTGCGCTGCCAGGGATGCAATGGATTGTGGAAGCCTGCGTCCCGTTCGAACGGGAACTCTCAATTCTCGCCGCGCGCGGCGTCGACGGAGAGGTGATCGTCTTTCCTCTGGTGGAGAATGAACACGAGCAGGGGATTCTGCGGACGACGCTCGCCCCTGCACTGCTGCCTTCCGGCGTGGCCGAACGGGCCGAGACGCTTGCCCGCGGCGTCATCGAATGCATGGATGGCGTCGGATTGTTCTGTCTCGAATTGTTTCTGCTGCCGGACGCCGTTGTCTTGATTAATGAGGTGGCTCCACGCCCGCACAATTCGGGGCATTATACACTTGATGCCTGTAGTCTCTCCCAGTTCGAACAACAAGTCCGAGCGGTGTGCGGTCTGCCTCCCGAGCCTGTGCGACTCCTAAGCCCGGCGGCCATGGTCAATCTCATCGGGAAGGATATTGAGACGATCAAGCAGGACGCCGAATGTCAACGATTGCTGGGGCTTCCAGGAGCCTACCTCCATGACTATGGGAAACGCGAGACACGCCCGCGCAGAAAGATGGGGCATGTGACATTTCTTGCCGAAGACCGCAACATCGCGCGTGAACGGGCCGAACAATTCCACCGACGCCTCCTAGACGCGATCGGCCATCCCGACGGTCTTTGACGGTCCGGACACCTGTCTTCCACTGTCTTCCTCTGCTCTGCGGCGTTCGATTTTGTGAACTTTCTGTAGGCCGCGTCCGAAATTGCCCGCTCATGAAAGAGCCTGAAGCCAGGAAAATCAGGTCTTCATACCATCTCAGAGTCGGTATGGGACTTGCTGGTGACTGTGCTCGGTCTTCAAAGGGGGAAGAATGCATCCCACTCTAACGCTTCCGGACGCTCCCCTATCTCACATCACAGAGGATCATGTCGGAGCAGTCTCCCGGGGGAGGTATGTCATTCTTCAGGCGCTGATCGGCATCATGCTGGGATACCAGTTGCTGTTTGGTCCCGAACCCATCGTTACTCGGCTCACGAGCGAATTCATCGTCGGCGGGCTACTCGTGTTGATTGGCTGCTTGCTGGCCGTTCCCTCCTCCATGCTGCAGGCCGCCTGGTTCAGCGGCTCACTGATTACCGTCGACACGGCGCTGGTGACCGGCACCATGTACCTTTCAGGCCATGCCAGATCAGAACTCTACCTGGCCTACTTCCTTCTGATGCTCATTGCCGCCTCATTGCGGCGGCTCTCCCATGTCATCGCGTTTTCACTTCTGCTCTGCGCCGGCTATGGTGTCGTGCTGTACCAGAGCGTCGTACAGACCGGGGCGCTCTCGGTCGGTCAACTTATGAGCGTGCCGGTGCTTCTGGTCATGGCAATCTTCTACGGCATGGCGCTCGAAACGATCGGATCCGAACGGCAACAGAAGACGCAATTGCTTTACAACATCGAAGCGTTGAAAAAGACGGAACAGTCGCTGCAGGCATCGCGAGAACAACTGGAAATCCGTATCAAAGGACTGAAGGACGATCTCTCCAAGGCCAACGCGCTGGTTCACCAGGAAAAGTGTGAACGGCAAGGGCTCGAGCGGCAGCTGTTCGAGGCGCAAAAAATGGAGGCCGTTGGCCGGATTACAAGCGGCTTGGCCAGCGAGTTCAGCCATCTCTTCTCGGTGATCGGTAAGCAGACAGGCGTGGTGCTGTCGCATTTGCTTCCTGAGGATCCATTGTACGCGCCGGTCGATGAGATTTTCCGGACGGGTGAGCATGCTGCCGTTCTGACAGCGCAATTGGCGACGCTCGACCTTCAGCACCGGCAATTCCGCCATGTGATCTCCATGCGGACCGTGATGGAGGATCTGAGCGCCACCATTCGCGGCCTCCTGCCCGAGCGGATCCAATGTCAGATCGCCATTGAACCGGGCCCTCTCGATGTCGAAGTGGATCGCGAGGGCATCGAGCAGGTACTGTTGAGCCTGGCCTTGAATGCCCGTGATGCGATGCCTCAAGCCGGCCGCTTGACCATCGGCGTCTCGCCCATCCAAGCCGGCGTCGACGGCGGGCCATTGTTAGGCGACCAGAGCCGCTCGTCGACGGTACGGATCGAGGTCTGCGACACCGGCAGCGGCATGACGAAAGATACGCAGTCGCGGATGTTCGAACCCTTCTTTTCGACGAAAGAGACCAATGTTGGCCTCGGATTGACGTCGGTGTATGGGATCGTCAAACAGCACGGCGGACACGTAGACGTCGCGAGTCTTCCCGGCCAGGGCACGACGGTCCGCATCTATCTGCCGGCATTAACCGGTGTGGTCACTGCCACCCATCCCGCGGAATACTCGGTCGCAGCGAAAGGCCAAGAGACGATTCTCTTGGTTGAGCCTCATGAGATGGAACGGAAGCTGGCGCTGTCTACCTTGAAACGGCACCGGTATCAGGTGCTAGAGGCGAGCTCACCAGTCGAAGCCATTATGCTGGCACGTCAATATGTGGGTGCGGTGCACGTCACGGTCAGCGGTCTTCTGATGCCGGAGATCAGCGGCCGCGAACTGGCCAAACGTTTGTTGAAGCAGTATCCGACGATGAAAGCGTTATTCGTGACGGGATATGACGATGAGGCCATTATTTCGCATCGAATCAATAGACGTTTTCTCTTGAGACGACCGTACCGCCAACGCGGGTTGGTCGAGAAGGTTCGCGAACTGATCGACGCCTAACGCACAGCCGAGATCAAAGATCCCAACGGCGGTGTCTTGGCGGCGAGAAGAACGGCACGTCCGGACGCTTGAAGAAACCAATCAACGCCATCCCCGCGACAAAACCGCCGATGTGCGCGAAGAAGGCCACGCCTCCGCCGGGGCCACCGATGCTCATGCCGCCGCTTAAGAGCTGCATGACAAACCACAGCCCGAGCACCAGACCGGCGGCCACCCGCATCATGCC
>JAICVE010000251.1 GCA_025935475.1 Nitrospira sp.
AGATCACAGACATGTGCAGAAAACTGGCTCCCTTGTGAGAGATGAAAGTTGGTTATGCCGGTGCAGATTTCACTCTTGCATGATCAAAACCGAAGGCTGGCTTCCGACGAGTAGGGGAGGCTTTTGGAAGTCGTCAAACCTATATTGAAGGATGGGCCTCATCTGTCGGTCTATGTTTCCGTTTCCAACGGAGATAGGCCATGTTCATGATTTGAAAGTGTTGATCGATGAACACGAATTCCTGCTCATCCAGGGCCCTATCGTCATAGAGCAAATCCCGCAAGACAGCCGCGCATTGCCCAAATTGATGAAGTACGTCGGCTCTGTCGTTCGGAGCATGTACGTCCTGCGTGCCTGTCTTTGCGCCTGCTGGAATCTTCGCATCCATTGTTTTACCTCTTCGTACCTTAGTTCAAAGATACTTCTGCACCGACATGGCTGGCACTGGGGGAATATCTAGTGGTGGTGCTTGGCTGCCTCAACAATAGAAGAGACCCAATCCAACGAAGCAAATGCCGAATATTCAATCGTTTACGAGAGCACTTCCCTCATTGATCACATCCTGGATTCACTGTTTGCCAGTCCCTAGTGAGCACGCTTAAAATCTTAGCCAGCACGGCCTTCGTTGAGAGTGAAGCGCATCCTTACTTATAGAATAACGGATTGAACCGTGCGGAGGTTCTCCGGAGTGACCGGGAGGTGACTCATGTCCTGTCCACACGTATCTGCGGTTCAGCCCGTGACGGCTCGCACGGGAGGTTGTGAAGAATGTCTGAACAGTGGATCTTCCTGGGTGCATCTCCGTCTCTGCCTGACCTGTGGTCATGTCGGCTGTTGCGACAGTTCGCCCAATCGCCATGCCACCAAACATTTCGAACGCACGACTCATCCGGTCATGGCCTCGTTTGAGCGCGGCGAGCGGTGGGCCTGGTGTTACGTCGATCAGATGCAGCTCGACGTGCCAGGAAGGGTCGCAAAGTCCCTGCGGTAGCAACGGAAACCCGTGGGCGGCGAGAGGGGAGACACCATGGCCGAGGTGGACTTGCACAAGGTCGCGTTTCCGACGCTCGACGACGCTCAAGTCGCCACGCTGGCCAGGTTCGGCACACGACGTCTTTTGCGTGATGGCGAGCATCTCTTCAAGGCGGGCGATCGTGAATACAAATTCTTCGTCGTCGAGCGCGGCGCGGTGGAGATTGTCGAGCATTCGAGCGGCGAGACCAAGCGCGTGACTTTGCACGAACGGCATGCGTTTGGCGGCGACGTCAGCCTCGTGACCGGCCGGCCGGCGCTGATCAGCGGGATTGCCCGTGGCGACACCGAGATCTTCGAAATTGCACGCGATGACATCAGGCGGATCATGGGCGAACGGCCGGCCCTAGGCGACGTGCTGCTGCGCGGCTTTATTGCCCGGCGCGAGTTGCTCGTGGCGTCGGACTTTCAAGGACTCCGCGTGCTCGGCGCCAACTCGCGCGATACCTTCCGCATTCGAGACTTCCTGGCCAAGAATCAGGTGCCATTCACCTGGATCGATGTGAATCACGACCCGCAGGTCGGCGCACTGCTCCAGAGCTTTGGCCTCAGCGAGGCTGACACCCCCGTCGTCGTCTTCGGATCCGAACCGTTGCTGAAGAATCCCTCGACTCGGGAATTGGCCGAACTGATTGGAGTCAGACGCCCGCTCACGCAACGGGTCTATGACTTGGTCATCGTCGGTGGCGGTCCGGCGGGGCTCGCGGCGGCCGTGTACGGATCATCGGAAGGACTGGCTACCGCGGTGATCGATGCGGTCGCCCCAGGAGGACAGGCCGGGACGTCCTCCAAGATCGAGAACTACCTCGGCTTCCCCACCGGCGTCTCCGGCGCCGAGCTTGCGACCCGCGCCATTTTGCAGGCACAGAAATTCGGCGCCCAGTTCTCTTCTCCCTCGCCGGTTGCGCGCTTGACGTTCGAGAAGGACCATGCCGTCCTCTGGCTCGACGATGGCCAACAGGTCTCGACTCGATGTGTGTTGATTGCGACCGGGGCCGAGTATCGCAAGCTGGACGTGCCCATGCGCGAGCAATTCGAGGGCTTGGGCATCTACTATGCGGCGACGCCGACCGAGCTGCAGCTCTGTCGAGGCTCGGAGGTCATGGTGGTCGGCGGCGGCAATTCGGCTGGACAAGCCGTCATGTTTCTTTCGGAACAGACGCCGCGCGTGTTCCTGCTGCTCCGCGGCGGCGACCTGCGTAAGAGCATGTCCAGCTATCTGGCGGACCGCATCGAGGGCGCCGACAACGTCGAGGTCCTCGCCAACGCAGAGATGACCCGCATGCTGGGGGACCAACGGCTGGAGGCCGTCGAAATCAAGGACACTCGCAGCGGCGAGACGCGCACGATCCGGACCTCTGCCGTGTTTACGTTTATCGGCGCGATCCCCTGTACGAATTGGTTGCCCCCTGAAATAGAGACCGACTCGAAAGGTTTCGTGAAGACGGGGCGACTGGTGTCATCCTCCCCGTACTGGACGGCCGAGAGGGAGCCGTTCTTCCTGGAAACCAGCCGTCCCGGCATCTTCGCCGCCGGGGATGTCCGGCTCGGCTCCACCAAGCGTGTCGCCTCTGCGGTGGGGGAGGGGGCAATGGCGGTGCAGCTAGCTCACGAATACCTGGTCCTCCAGCTGACCCCATGAGCCCTCTTGTCTCCTTCCGGCAGGTTGCGACTCGTATCGGGCAAAAAGATATTCTCTGCAACCTCAGTTTCGAGGTGGAGGCCGGCGAAACGCTAGTGCTCCTGGGTCGTAGCGGCTCGGGCAAGACCACTGCCTTGAAAATGGTGAATGCCCTGCTCTTGCCCAGTGCCGGCGAGGTCTTGATTGAGGACAGACCGACGACCCGCTGGGATCCAATCGGTCTCAAACGTCGAACCGGGTATGTCATTCAGGAAGGCGGCCTCTTTCCGCACTTCACGGTGGCTGCCAATGTAGGATTGGTCCCTCGCCTCGAAGGCTGGCCATCGCCCAAGATCGAGGCTCGCGTCGAGTCGTTGCTGAATCAGGTTGGGCTTCCTCCGGCACAGTTCGCCCAACGGTATCCCCGCGAGTTGTCTGGCGGTCAACGTCAGCGAGTGGGCATCGCCCGCGCCCTCGCGGCGGATCCGCCCCTGATGCTGTTGGATGAACCGTTTGGCGCGCTTGATCCGGTGACGCGTGTGGAATTGCAGCACATGCTCATCGACTTGCGCGACAAACTTGGGAAGACGGCGCTGCTCGTTACCCATGATGTCCGGGAAGCGCTCCTGCTCGGCACCCGCATCGGAGTCCTACATAATGGTCGATTGGCGTTTTTCGGTGGACGCTCCGACTTTCTCAAGGCCCAAGATGAGGAAGTGCGGGCGTTCCATACCTGTCTGGGGGACACGTGGAAGGACTCGATCTAATATCTTCCATGCTGGCGCGCGACATCGTCGATCTGACGCTCGAACATCTGTATCTGGTTGGCGTGTCCATGGGAATCGCTGCGTCGCTGGCCATTCCCGTCGGCATTCTCCTCACCCGGCGCATGTTCCTTCAACGATGGGTGTTGGGCTTCGCGAACGTCATGCAAACTGTGCCGAGTCTGGCGCTGTTCGGATTTCTGATTCCTCTTCCATTTCTTGGCGGGATCGGGAAGCACACAGCCATCGTCGCGCTCGTGCTGTATGCGCTCTTGCCAATCCTGCGCAATACGCTCACCGGCATTCTGGCCGTGGATCCGACGGTGCGAGAGTCGGCCGTCGCCATGGGCATGACGGGACGGCAGCTGCTATGGGAAGTCGAGCTCCCGCTGGCAACCAGGACGATTCTAGCCGGCGTGCGCATCGCGACGGTCACGACGATCGGGACGGCGACGATTGCCGCGGCGATTGGCGGGGGTGGACTCGGCGTGTTTATTTTTCGTGGTCTGGCGTCCGTCGATACGACGCTGCTGCTAGCGGGTGCGGTACCGGCCGCCTTGATTGCGGTCGCAGCCGATCGAGGGCTGGAATGGGTCGAACAGAAATTGTCGCCTGTCTGATCGTCGGCCTCTGTGTCTCAGCCGGCATCGCCGGCTGCACCAGAGAACACCCGATCACGGTCGGCTCGAAGAATTTCACCGAGCAAGTCGTCCTCGGCGAGATCGTCGCGCAGCATCTGGAACTTCGTCTTGCCCGTCCGGTTGCTCGTAAATTCAACCTGGGTGGCACCATGTTGGCGCATCACGCGCTCGTGCGCGGTGACATTGACCTTTATCCTGAGTACACGGGCACCGCGCTGACCGCCATCCTCAAATTACCGCCGGTTCACGATCAGGCCGCCGGCATCGCGCTCGTCCGAGGCGAATATCAGGCGCGATTTGGTCTGCAATGGATGGATCCGTTGGGCTTCAATAATACGTTCGCCATGGTGATCCGCGAATCAGATGCTCGGAAACACAACGTTGTCACGTTGAGCGATGCGGCGCGGTATGCTCCTGGGTGGACCCTTGGTGTGGGATACGAATTCCAACAGCGGCCGGATGGACTCGCCGGACTGCTGAAGACCTATCAGCTTCCTCTCGACGGCACGCCAAAGACCATGGATCTCGGCTTGCTGTACAGGGCACTCGAACAGGGACAAGTGAGCATGGTGGCGGGGAATGCCACCGACGGCCAGTTGTCGGTGCTGAACGCGGTGGTCCTGCAGGATGACCGGCATTACTTTCCTCCCTACGACTGTGGCTTGGTCGTGCGTCCTGAGATCTTGAAAGACCATCCCGCCTTGCAGCAGGCACTCGGCGAGTTGGTCGGACGGTTCAGTAATCAGACTCTGCGCAAATTGAACCATCAGGTGGATGGCGAGC
>JAICVE010000036.1 GCA_025935475.1 Nitrospira sp.
CGGGTCAGGGCTGCCTCCCTCACCGCTGCCACACGCGCACGCCCGCTGGCTTGAAGCTGATTCGCGAACTCGACGATCAAAATTCCGTTCTTGGCAATCAGTCCGACGAGCGTGATCAGTCCCACCTGCGAGTAGATATTGATCGTCGTGAGGTCGAGAAAACTGAACACGAGCGCGCCGGAAATTGCGAGCGGAACGGACCCGAGCAGCACGATCAAGGGGTCACGAAAGCTTTGAAACTGGGCCGCTAGCACGAGATAGATCAGGACGACCGCAAACCCGAGGGTGACCGTAAGGGCACCACCCTCCTGACGGATCTGCCGAGACTCGCCGGCATAATCGAGGACGACCGGCGGTCCTCCTGCCGTCGCCGCGGCAGCTTCGAGCACGCGGAGCCCCTCCGCCTTGGTCACGCCCGGTTTCACGCCGCCGAAGATGCGGACGGCGTTGCGCTGCTGGAAGCGGTTCAGCGTACGGGGCGCGGTGCTCGTCTCAATGTGTGTGAAGGTCGAGACCGGCACGAGTTGACCGGCTGGGGTCTTGATCTTGAGGTCGAGGAGCGGCTCCACGGTCGCGCGGTCTTTGTCGCCGATCTGTGGAATCACTTTGTAGCTCCGATCGAAATAGTTGAAGCGGTTGACGTAGGCGCCGCCCAGGAGCGTGCCGAGTTCCCGGCCCACGCCGGCCAGATCAAGCCCCAGGTCGGCCAGACGCTCGCGGTCAATGACGACACGCGCCTCCGGCAGATCAATTTTCAGGTCGGTGTCCACGTACAAAAACTTCCCGCTCTGCCATCCAGCGCCGAGGACGGCGCCGACCGTTTGCAGCATCTGGTCAGCCGGAACGTCGCTCTGCAAGACCAACTCCACGTCATACTGACCGGGCGTGGGAAGCGGCGGGTCCAGACGGGGGAACACCCGCAGGCCGGGCACCTGCGACACTGCGCCAAAGACCTGGCCATACATCTGCTCGGTCGAGCGCTCCCGTACATGCCAGTCCTTTGCGACGAGGCCTCCGAAGCCGCCCCATGCGGTGGTCAGCGACCAGGTGAATTCGGTTTCGGGAAAGGACCTGACGGCGTCCACGATTTGGAGATGCTGCCGATTCGTGGCGGCGACGGTGGAGTCTGGCGATGCTTCGAAGAAGAGACTGATATGACTTTGATCTTCGACAGGCGCGAGCTCCTGCCGGGAGAACAGATAGAGAGGCCAGGCGGCGACCATGATCAGCACGGCCGCGGCAACGATGCCCCATCGCATCTCCAACGCGCCGTCGAGCAGCCGTGCATACCCGCGGCGCACCAGCTCGAACGTCCGGTTCACCAGCAGGGCCATCCGGCCTTCCTTGCCCTGAGGATGGACGAAGCGTGAACTCATCACCGGCGAGAGCGTCACAGCGACGACCCCCGACAACACCACGGCTACCGCAAGCGTCATGGCAAATTCGAGAAATAAAGAGCCGGTCAAGCCGCCCTGGAATCCAATCGGCGTGTAGACCGTCGCCAGAGTGATCGTCATCGCAATAATGGGCCCGATCAGCTCGCGGGCTCCCGCCAACGCCGCCTCGATCCGCGACTTGCCCTGCCGGACGTGCCGCTCGACGTTCTCCACCACCACGATCGCATCATCGACCACCAGACCGACCGACAATACAATGGCGAGCAGCGTCAAGAGATTCAGGCTGAAGCCGAACGCGAACATAAAAAGGGCCGCCCCGATCAGTGACACCGGCATCGCCACCAAAGGGACGAGCGCCGTGCGCACGGAGCCCATGAAGAGAAAGACGACCAGTGCAACGATCAGAATCGTTTCGGACAAGGTCTTGGTGATTTCGGTCAGCGCGTTCCGCATGAACATCGTGCCGTCCCAGACGAGCCGCATATCGATGTCCGTCGGCAATGTCGGCCTGATGCGCTCCATTTCATCTCGCAACCGTTTGGCCACATCGATTTCGTTTGCGCCGGGCACGGGCCAGACGCCCAGATAGACGCCTTCCGTGCTGTTGTACTTCGCGACCATGTCCGCTTCTTCGGCCTCGCGCTCGACCTTGGCAATGTCTTTTAGCCGCACGATGGCGCCACCGCGGTCGGCCACGATCAGGTCTTCGAACTCTTCGGCGGAACGGAGGTCGGTATTGGCGAGCAGATTGACCTGCACCAGATTGCCCTTGGTCCGGCCGACCGCCGCCAAATAGTTGTTCCGCCGGAGCGCGCCCTGAACGTCGCCCGGCGAAAGATTAAAGGACGCCAACCGGTCTGGATCGATCCAAATGCGCATGGCGATTTGGCGGCCGCCCTCGATGGTCACTCGCTGAACACCCGACAGCGTCGCGAGTTGCGGCTGCAGTGTGCGCAGCAGCCAGTCTGTCACGGCGGGGACGGTCCGCTCGCTGGAGGTGAAACTCAGATAGAAGGAGGCATAGGGACGATCGGCGCGTTGCACTTCGACGACCGGCGGCTCAGCTTCCGTCGGCAGTTCCGAGCGCACCTGTTGGAGCCGCGCTGTCACCTCGGCCAACGCCGCCGTGCTGCTGTGGTTCAATTTTAAATGCACAGTGACCGTGCTCACGCCGGCCCGGCTGGTGGATTCCACATAATCGACTCCGCCGATGGCCGAAACGACCCGCTCGATCGGCGTGCTCAGAAACCCGCGGACGGTCTCTGCGCTTGCGCCGTAGTACACGGTCGTGATGATCACCGAAGAGCTCTCGATCTTGGGATACTGCTGCACAGGCAGCGTCGTCAGTGCCCGCCAACCGGCCAGCACGATCATCAGATTCACGACGATCGCCAGCACCGGATGCTTGATGAAGATATCGGTGAATGAGCGCATCTGCATGGTGTTCTCGTCCTCCCGATCATCGTTTCATTGGAGACTGACCGCTTGCCTCCGCTCGGCCTCTCCGGCTCCGGGTCCGGCAATGGACACGAGCGCCGCCTCGCGCAGCTTGAACGACCCTGATGCCGCCACCCGGTCACCTGCCGCGAGCCCTGCATGAATGACAATCTCGTCTCCGAACATCGCACCGCTTTCGACCTGCTGGACGTGCGCCCTGGCACGGCCGTCCTTGTCCTGCGTGATGACGAAGACCTGATCTCCCTGCGGGCCTTTGCGCAATGCACTCACCGGGACGGCAACGGCCTTGCGAGGAGTCCCGACCGGCACACGGACGCGCACCGAAGAACCAGGAGAGGGCGCGTGGACTGCGCCCTCGATTCGCGCCCGCACGACCGCATTTCTGGTCGCAGGGTCGATACGCGAGTCGAGCGCCACGATCTTGGCGGTGACAGGAGCCGACGTACCCGCGGAGACCTCGACCAGTTCGCCCTCTCGTAAATCTGCCGCCACCTGCTGTGCCACGGTGAAGTCCACGTGTGCTGCATCGTCGATTCCCTGAAGCGTCGTCAACAAAGTCCCTTCGTTCAAATATTGGCCTGGATGAACGTCGGCGATGCCGACCCGCGCACGAAACGGCGCGCGAATCGTCTTGCGAGCGATGATCGCCTTGGTGCGGGTGATTTGCGCCCGGGCGACGTCCACATCGGCCCGCGCCCGGTCGACCTCTTCCTGCGTGGTGGCCATTTCGTGGTTCAGATTCTGTCGGCGATCGAGCACCGTCTTGGCGAGGGCAGCCTGCGCCTCTTGAGCTTTCAACTCGGCGTCTTCGACGGAGACATCAAGCGCTACCAGGATCATGCCGGCTTCGACGATGTGTCCTGGCGTGAGGCGCACCTCGCGCACCGTGCCGGCAAGTTCGTTTTTTAGGGTGATCGAACGCAGGGCCAAGACTGTCCCGATCGATGTCGTACTCTGGCGATGCTCGATTTCTTTCGCGACAGCGACCGTCACCGTCTCCATAGGTTCAGGCTGCTTAGCCGAGGCCGCCTGGCCCTCTTGGATGGCATCGTATTTCCAAGCCGCGAGGCCGACGCCCATCACGACGACCACTAGCGGGAGTACAACCGAACCGACCCAGTGATACCAACGCTTCATGGAAGACCTCCGCGCTTGTCTGACGTGGCTCTCACCCTTTGCCAGATAAGAACAGCAACCTTCGTTCCTAGCCTGGTGCGACGGCCCAGTTCTCCTAACTATCGAATGAACTTAGAGAATTTATGACGTGGCCAGGAAGAGGGATCGAGGTGCCGATAGCGATTCGCCGCCTAATCGGCAGGTGCCGAAGGATCGGCATCGCCTTGTGAGTGTCATGCCGTACTTCCAGCCAATTGATGCGGCGGTCGAACGGTGAAAAATGCGTCGACAGGAAGGATGTTGTACCGTCGCCTGAGCTCATCGACTTGCGCGCCCATGACCGGCCAATAGTCCCATCCGCTGTTAAGGTCGACGGTCATCGCCGCGCCCCGCCGGATGGCGATCATGGCCTTGACCGGATCGAAAAATCCCGTTCTCGCTCCGGTGATGGGGGTCACGCGGATGCCGACATGGAATTGCAGAAGCACGAAGAACACGAACGCCCAAGGATCGCGCCGTTGAAAGCCCGCACTAAAGCAGGCCACTTGCACTTCTTCATCGGGCGTCGTCCCATATCCGGATAGGACATGCGCGCAATCGTGAAACAGGACTTGCTCTGCCGCTCCCCCCTTTTCACCGGGTAAGGGAAAGCCGTTCTCCCGGCAGTATTCCCAATAGGACCGACCCAACGATCCGGCAGGATAATGCTCCAGGGCTTGATACCGACTGGCCAGGGCGGCATCTTCGTACCGTCCCAACATGCCGCGCACGAATTTGAAGATGCCTCGCACACCTTCATTGTTCCAGATTTCCTTCACTTTCTCCCTTAACCAAAAGCGCCGTGCCAGATCGAGGCGAAGGCGCACCATCTCACCATTGAGGAGATAGCGGAGGTCCCGCACTTCTGGAGCGTCCACTTCCAAGGCCCGCGCAAATTGTTCAACCGCCTCGGTCTCATCCCTATTGGCGTTCCCATCGATCAGCGAGACAACGATCAACCCTTGGACCAGTTGATACCTGACTTGCCGGTCGGAGAGTCCTGAGGCCAATTCTTCCGGGGTGATGGGCGCAAGATCTTCGACTGCATAGTGGGTTCCCAGGATCGTCTGCACCGACGTGAGCATCTGCCGCTCCGCATCGTCGAGCGCGCCGTCTGCCATGGCGACGGTTTTCATGGCACGCAGGCCCCAATGGGCTTGTTCCGCAGTCGGCATTTTCAGTTCCATCTGATCTCTCTCCCTTGGATATTGGAACTTATGAAGTCGGCGGCCTGAACTTCATGCTGGAACAATGTGAGGGGCAGACACCCGCACGGCCGTCGATGAATGAGCAGCGGCCACGTTCCAAGCCCCAAGACCCCCAGCCAGTGGCCATACACGCGTGAATCCCAGGTTGCGGAGTCTTTTTGTCCCTTCGACGCTCGACGCATCCTTCGGGCAGGCGCAATACAGGATCACATCGCGATCCCTCGGCAGCTCATGCTGTCTGGCGACGAGCTCGTCGATCGTCATGGGGAGTGCGCCGGGAACGCCGGGCTCTTCTTGACGCGCGGCGAACGAACGAAGGTCCACGATCACCGGAGTTTCCCCGGCCGCAAGCTTATCGGTCAGCTGGCGGACCGTCACGCGTGGCACGCGATGGTCTGCACGGTACCGATTGACCGCTTTGTAGACGACATATCCGATGACGGCCGTGAACACCGCCAGACCGACCGTCGGACCGATTTGGGCACTCATGGCCAATGCCTGCTCGAGCTGGTCGCTGAACGCCATCCCCAGAGCGATCCCGGTTCCAACCCACAACAGCGTACCCAGGCCATTGAACAGGAGGTACTGCGGCACCGAGAGTCCCACAATGCCAGCGAGCGGCGGCGCAATGGTGCTGAAGCCGGGGACGAATTTCGCGACGATCAGCGAACGAACACCATGACGTGCAAAGAAGTCTTCTGTCCGGCGGACGCAACTCGTGGGCTCCAACGAAATGCGGCAAAGCCAGTTCAACACCAGCCGGCCTCGGCGCCGCCCGAGTTCGAACCAGAGTTGATCACCCGCCATTGCGGCGAGAACCGCTGAGACAATGGCCATGCCCAGCCCCATCTGGCCCGTGCCAACCAAGGCGCCTGCGGCAATCAAAAACGGCAATGCCGGTATGGGAAGTCCGATCTGTTCGGCGAACACTGTTGCCGCAAGTACCAGTGCACCATGTTGGCTCAGGAAGTTTATGGTCTCGTTCATCATGGACTCCCTTAACTCATCAGAGAAATTGTTCGGCGGCGTAACGGGCAATCGCGCCAATTCGTTGATCGTCGTTGGGACGGCCCGGCAGGCCGCTGATCAATCGTGATCGGTTCAATTCAACAATGACGCGTCCCAACACCCATTGGATGCTGCTTGGATCCAGTTTGGACACTCCCTCGAGGAGCTGCGTGGCGCTTCCGGCGTCAAGGGAGTGCTGCCGGATCAGCGCATCTTCGACGATGGCCTGTCCCAGTATCGGCTGAATCCAGCGCATCGTGAGGTTGTAGTCCGAAGAACGTTCGATCATCGCGTTTGTCTCCATCGCGCCAAACGTCACCGGCGTGAAGAGAAAGAATAGGCACAGCAAAATACCGGCAATCGTGGCCATCATGCCGACCAGCGTGAACAGATCCGTTGTAGGGCTAGTTCGGTTCATATGTCCTCCATCGTCTCGCATTTCAACTCGACTCTGCTGACAATGGGGCCTTCAGCAAGTCACGTTCCACCGACGTAGACATATTGCCTACCGATGCAACTCGCTGATCTTGCAGCGGAAGAAGTTGGTCCGGGCTTACTGGGCGTGAGAGACGAGACAAACAGGAAGGGCTTTCGGTGCCGAGATCTCGGCGCGCTGCCGAAACCTCGGCGTCACTGAGGGCGCATGATGCCGAGCTTCTGCATCTTGGACTGTAGTGTCGTACGCTTCATGCCCAGTTTGGCTGCTGCGCCACCAGAGCCGCCGATGGTCCACTTCGCTTCGCGCAGCGCCTTGAGGATATGTTCTCGCTCCGCATCCTCAAGTGTCTTCAATGATCCGTTCGAGGGCGGAGACAGCACTTTCAGTTCGGACAGCGGGGCTCTCAGATCGGCACCTGACGTTAAAATCACTGCGCGTTCGATGAAATTCTCCAACTCGCGCACATTACCGGGCCACGGATAGGCCTGAAGTGCCTTCATCGCTTCTGCCGGAATCGTCTCGATGCGTTTTTTCATCCGCAGCGCAAATTTCTGAGCGAAGTGCCGCACCAGAGCGGGAATGTCCTCGGCCCGCTCGCGTAAGGGAGGAAGCATGATGGGGAAGACTTTCAGCCGGTAATAGAGATCGCTGCGGAATCTCTGTTCCTCGACCATGTGCTCGAGGTCGCGATTGGTTGCCGCGACAACCCGCACGTCGACGCGCATCGTCCTTGTGCTGCCCAACCGCTCGAACTCCTGTTCCTGCAATACGCGGAGCAATTTGACCTGCAGTTCGAGAGGGATCTCTCCCACTTCGTCGAGGAACAGCGTACCTCGATCGGCCGTTTCAAAGCGTCCGATCTTGGTCGCGATGGCCCCGGTGAAGGCGCCCCTTTCATGTCCGAACAGTTCGCTTTCCAGCAAGCCTGTGGGGATGGCCGCACAATTGAGCTTCACGAAGGTCCGTTCCCGTCGATCGCTGAGATTGTGCAGCGCCCGAGCGATCAGCTCTTTTCCGCTGCCGGTCTCACCGAGAATCAAGACCGTCGACGCCGTGGTGGCCACCGTTTGCACTTCCTTCAGCACGCGCCGTAGCGTCTGGCTGTCGCCCACGATCTCCTGAAAGTTGTACTCAGTCTGGATTTCCTCTTGGAGGTACAGCTTCTCCTCCGTCAACTTGTCCTTGAGTCGCGCGATCTGCTTGAAGGCCAGCGCGTTTTCAACCGCGATGGCCACCTGCGCGCCAATCTGGGTGAGGAGTTCCGCGTCGTCTTGGCTGAACGCGTCCTCCTGCATGCTGACCACGCTGAGCGTGCCGAGCACCTTTCCGTGGGAAATCAGCGGGACGGCGCATCCCGACCTTAAGCCGGCCGCTTCGGCCCGTTTGACGATCTCGGCGGGAAATTCGGCCGTGTCCAAATTCCGGATCAGCACGGTCTGGCGAGACGTAAAGGCTTTGCCTTCCGGCGTGCCCTCGAGCGGAATGGCATCGCCGGTCTCGACAAAATCCTGGTTGCGCGGAAAGTCCAACGCATGCGCCGACAGCCGCTGTGTATCGTGATCAAAGAGCGCGAAACCCGCCAAGTCGTGGGGCACCACCCGGCTCAAGCTGACCGAGATGGCCTTCAATAGTTGGCGCAATTCGAGGTGAGCAATCACGGCATTGTTGACCTCGAGCAACAGACGCTGCCGATCCCGCTCGTGGGCGAGCTGTCGCTGATAGGCGATGGCGGCTTCTGAATTAAAGGCGTTATCTATCGCCACTGCAACCTGTTTCGCCACCTGCTGCATGAACTGGAGATCGGCATCCTGATAGGTCCTTAACTGCAAGCTTCCAAATCCCATGGCGCCCAACCGTCGCTGTGCCGTCGTCAGCGGGACTGCGCAGAACGAATTCACGCCGTTCTCACGCAGGATGGACATCAACTTGGGGAAGCGGTGTTCCTGCGACAGATCATTGACGGTGAGCGGCTGCTGATGCGTCCAAACCCATCCGCCGGGGGATTCCTCCACAGGCATTTCCAAGCCGGGGCTGATGGTACTGGGGACCGAGGCCACCAAGAGCCACAGTCGCATCACGTTGCGCGTGGGTTCGTGCAGCACGACGTTGATGTAGTCGAACGGCACGATGGAGGGCAGACGTTGGGCCAGATCCTGAAGCAGCTCTCCAAGATCGCGATGCGACGCGATGGATTCCGTGACTTCCAGGAGGAGACGCAAGCGATCCCGGTCATGAACCAAGTCCTGATGGTGCAACACATTGTCGACAGCCACGGCGACCTGTTTGCCCACCTCTTGGAGAAATTCCAGATCACCGACGCCATACGCGTGTTTGCGCAAGCTCGCGAAGCCCATGGCGCCCAGCTGCCGCACGGCGGTCGTCAGCGGGACGACGCAGAACGAGTTGATGCCGTCCTCCTGCATCCGTTGAGTCACATTGGGCCAGCGCGCTTCCTCCGTCAGGTCCGGCACGAGGACTGGCTGTTGCGATTGCCAGACCGACCCGGCTGGCGTTTCGTCGAGAGGCTCTTCATGGCCACCGACAAGATCGGCCGGCACGTTGGCTTGAATCGTCTGCAGCCGCATCCGATTTCTCGCGGGGTCGTGGAGCGAGAGGGACACAAAATTCACCTGCACGACACGGGGAAGACGCCGAGCAAGATCGCGAAACAATTCGTGCAGATCGCGATGGGCGGAAATCGCTTCTGCCACTTCGAGCAACGCCTGATAGCGCTCTGCAACAGTCTCGCAGGGAGAGAAGGAGTCACGATCCATAAGCGCGTAGTATGGCCTACCGATCAGCGACGACTCAAGGGGGGAGGATCAGTCAGAGGTGCAGCGCTTTGATCGGCGACAAGACGGCCGCCGGGTTCGCCTTCCACATCGCTTCATCGGCATCGACGTAGAGTTCCACTTCGTTACCATCCGGATCACTCACGTACAGACTTTGACTGACTGTGTGATCGCTCATGCCGTCGATCGACACCCCAGCCTCTTCCAACTCGCGCTTGGCGCGTCGCAGATCATCCAGATTATCGCCAACTTTGATGCCGATGTGGTACAGACCACGGCGACGTCCCGGCGGTGGACCTGGCGCATCGCCCACCTGGATCAGCAGCAGCTCATGGTGCGTGCGGCCCGAGGTCAATGCGGCGGCGGCCCCATTGAAGATTCGACCTACTTCCTTGAATCCCAACAGATCACGATAAAACCCGAGTGACAGATCCAGGTCTTTCACATAGAACACCACGTGGCCGAGATATTGGGCTTTCATCACGTCCTCCGTTCCGGCAGTCTGGTCGCTGTTCCATGCCGCCGCTTCGTGGTGGCGGGTCCAAACGTCAGACCGGTTTTTTGCATTTCCTGATAGGGGAGCAGCCAGACCAAGGACTCGTCCGAAAGGTCTCCGACTTGGATGCGGTTTCCCCACGGATCACGAAAATCGCAGCGGAAGTCCGGGTGCAATTTGAGTTTGTACTTTGTCCTGAGCTTGCGCCTCACTTCCTCGATTTGGGCGGCATCGCGCACCATCAGGCCAAAATGCTTCACGCGGTCTGGCTGCAACCTCTCCACTTCAAAAATCGCCATGAATTGATGCTCGCCCAGCTTGCACCAGGCCGCTCCTTCACCGCCTCGCAACATTTTCAATCCGAAGACATCCGAGTAGAACCTGACGGCCTTTTTGGCGTCGGTCACCTCGATAACGATATGGTTGCAGCCATACACCTGTACGGACATCGTTCACTTCCTGCTCAGAAGGCCTTCCGCCTGCTGCGAATGGATTTTCTCAATGGTGCCGACAAACACGTCGACCGGCTGCGCGCCAGATATGCCGTAGCGGTCATTCAACACAAAGTAGGGGACGGCGCGGATGCCGAGCCGGTGTCCCGCTGCTTCCTCTGCTTTCACGTCTGCGGCTCCTTCATCAGTCGCGAGAAAACGGGCCGCGTCTAACCCGGCTGACTCTGCCAGGCTCGTCAACACGGAGGGCAATCCGAGATCGGCGCCCTGTTCAAAATATCCTCTGAAGAGAGCATCCATGACCGGATCTTGACGTCCTTGCTGTGCCGCATACCAGAGAAGGCGGTGGGCCATGAACGTATTCGGCGTCGTGAGGATCTTCTCGAACGCGAACGGGATCCCCTCGGAGACTCCAGCTGCGGTGACCTGCTCTTCGAGACGACGGAAGGCATCGAGACTGCCGAACTTTCCTTCGAGGTATTCGCTCCGATCCATTCCTTCCGCCGGCATCGTCGGATTCAACTGAAACGGCCGCCAGGTGACCTGCGTCGAGACAGTCGGAAGCTCAGAAAGGGCACGCTCCAGCCGCCGCTTCCCAACGTAACACCAGGGACAGACCACATCAGAATAAATATCTATCGAGATACTTGTCGGAGCCATTGTTTCAACATCCGGTTAGGACAAATGTCCCATTCTCCCAGCCTGGTAATCTTCCACCGCCTGCACCAGTTCGGCCTTCGTGTTCATGACAAACGGGCCATAGCGGGCGATCGGCTCGTCGATCGCCTTGCCGCTCATGATCAAGATACGGCTCTCCTGCTCGACTTCAAGCACCACAAGGGATCCCTGGCGCTTCAACACGACCAGTTCGGCTTCTCCCGCTGATTTGGCACCGTTGACCGAAAGCCGCCCCTGAAGCACAAAAACCGACGTGCTCTGTCCCTCGGGGAGCGTCAACTCGACGCGCGCACCGGCCTCCAGCTGAAGATCGTATAGTTCGACCGGTGTGAACGTCCGCGCCGGTCCTTTCTGTCCTTGAAACGTCCCTGCGATGACCCGCAGGCGGCCCGCTCCATGCTCGAGAGCAACGGCCGGAATATCGGCATCAAGCAGCGTTTGGTACCGCGGCGCCGACATTTTCTGGGCTTGCGGAAGATTGACCCACAATTGAATCGCTTGAAACGTGCCGCCTTGTTTCGCCCACTGGGTTTCGTGCAATTCCTCGTGCACGACGCCCGAGGCGGCCGTCATCCACTGGACGTCTCCGGAGCCAATGACGCCGGAGTTACCTGCCGAATCCCGGTGGGCCACCGCGCCGTCATACATGATGGTGACGGTCTCAAATCCGCGATGGGGATGCTCCCCAACTCCGCGCGAGTGGTCGGTCGCGGAAAAATGCTGCGGGCCGGCATAGTCCAGCATGAGAAACGGGTCGACGGATCGATCCAAGTCGTTGCTCGGAAAAAGGTTGCGCACGGGGAAGCCATCCCCGACCATATGCGTTGATCCGGGTTGATAGATACCCAAAATTTCCTTCGCCGTCGTTACGTCCGTAGTCATGATGTCCTCCTTGCCGATCGCTTTACGGCGCGATTCTCTCAGCCACGCCTCGGTCAACCGACCATCGACCGCCTCCTGTGATCAAGAGCGCGGCCGTCATCCCGATGACCAATAGATGATACTTATAGCCTTCGCCCTGTTGCTGCCCGAACCAGTTCATGAAAAACCCGTGCGGCAGGTGCACCATCGTAATCGCTCCAGCATGATAACGGCCAGGCTGGCAGCCGTAAACCTGGTGAGAAACCCAGCGAGCAGCGCCAGGCGGCCGAACAACTCGGCAAGCAAGATAGTTCTAGTTAGAACCAAAGTCAAGGGCGCTAGTCCAACGTTTGGCGGTACCGCTTGATGCCGATTGCCAGCGCCACGAGAGCAAAGAGGGCAATTTGCCAGAGTTGGAGCCCGACTTCCTCGAGCCCATTGCCCTTGAGCAGGATGCCTCGCACAACACGGAGAAAGTGGGTCAACGGCAGTAACTCACCGAGGGCCTGCGCCCACTGGGGCATGCCACGGAACGGAAACATGAAGCCTGAGAGGAGCAGGGACGGCAAAAAGAAAAAGAACGATAGCTGCACGGCCTGAAGCTGGTTCTCCGCCAGCGTGGAAAAGGTGATGCCCATGGCTAGGTTCGCGGTGATGAAGACGAACGCGACCACCAGCAAGACTCCAACGTTTCCCAGCATCGGCACATGAAACAGGAGCCGGGCTGCGAGCAGAATGAGCCCGACCTGCACATATCCCACCAGGATATAGGGGATGATTTTTCCCACCATCACCTCAAAAGGACGGGTCGGCATCGATAATAAATTCTCCATGGTGCCTCGTTCCCGCTCCCGAGTGATGGCCAGCCCAGTGATCATCACCATCGTCATGGTCAGCACAACGCCCATCAGACCGGGCACAATGTTGTACTGTGTGTTCGCTTCAGGGTTGTATTGCGCATGAATGCGCAGGTCAATCGGTTCATCGCTCGCCGCCAGGAAGCCCAGCGGCCCCTTGAGATCATGCCGGAGGGCCGTCGACACGAGCACCCGCAGAGACCCGATCGCATTGCTGGTGGCCGCGGGGTCGGTCGCGTCGGCCTCCACGAGAATCGCCGGCCGTTCCCCCCGTAGCAGATCACGCGTGAAATTCTGCGGAATATTCACCACAAACTGCACTTCTCCCCGGGCAAGCACATCCCGACCTTCCTGCTCGGTCGTCAG
>JAICVE010000413.1 GCA_025935475.1 Nitrospira sp.
ATGTCGCCAGCCTCCTGGAGAGACATCGCATGGCTGGTCCATGCCTCGGCAAACTGTCCCTTGATCAACTGCACGACATTCAAGACGAAATGCGGACGCGGATCGCGCGAGCCGGTCGACTCCGGGTGGCGCGCCCAGGCGAGCGCCTCCTCGGCCGCCCGTTCCCACGCTCCGCTCAATAGCGCTGCTTCACAGGTGGTTTGGTACTGGCTCATGGAAGAGGAGGCTATCTGGTCAGCGTGTCTTCGATGTCCGGCGAGGTGGCTTGCATATGCATGCCGAGGGCGGGATACCGCTCGGCCAATTTTTGCTTCATCAACCAGGCGATGGTTCGGTAGGACCAATGGCCCTTCACGCCGGAGCGGAGCTTCGCGATATATTCCGCTTCGGCAAAATCCATCTTGAACAGGCAGCGCACTTTGAAGCCGAATGGGATGGCATAGAGCGCCGCCTCCCCGCTGACTTTCTTTAACTGCTCAATGTCGATGCGCACCGCGTCCATGGCCTGGCGATATTCCGCGTCGAGCCCGGCCTGAACCAATGGTGGAGGCACCTCATACCCGTGAGCGGTCGTAAAGTTCTGTTGGATCTGTTGGCAGCGGCGATGTCGGTGCATGTCCCGCCAGCCTCCGATGTCCATGAGCACGTCGAACGTCAACGCGTATCCGGCGCGGAACTCCCTCGGCAATTCGTCATAGGGTCCGCGGCTGCTCAGGGCCACGGCGATCGTATCCTGCTTTTGTTTCTCCGACCAGTCACGTACGACCGCCAGCAGCTTCCGATACGGTGCCTGCGACACGCGGTACAGCAGCGTCGCCACCGTTTCATCCAGCGGATCGTGTGGCTCGATCAAATCGACAGGTTCTTGCATCCCCCATGTCGCGGGAGAATCCAGTCCCGTCCCGCGCAGCGCTTCCTTCGCGTACCGCGCCAGGTCAGTATAGACGGTGACCTGATAGTCGTTCGCCTTCGCATGTCGCGCAAGGGTCGGCGCCATGGGTTCGTTGAGTCCGCCGGTTTGGCCTGACAGCTCTCCCCACACGTTCATCGGCGGCCGCTGACAGGCATCCTTCAGTTCCTCGCCGATCATGCGGAGTTCTGGAAGTTGCGAGGACAGCAGTCTCGTGATCTGCTTCTCCAGCGTGCGAATACTGACCACCTGTCCCACGTTGGTTTTACAGGCCAGGGGCAGCAGGTACCGCGTCACATCGAAGGCGCGGGCGCTGATGGTTCGCTGATAGTCAGCGGGCTTCATCGCCTCCGGGCGCGGTTCCCGCTCTGTGAGGAACATGACGAGCGGCTCGTGCAGCAGCCGGTAGATTTCCCCGAGGCTCCGCAAAACACCTTGGTAGGTGCCCTCGGTTTCGCTCCCATGAATGGCGTCCGGCACGTACCATCCGCCCGAGGCAAAATTTTGGTACCGGCTCGACTTGGCCTGGCCATCCCACACAGGTTCGTCCTCCAGCCGGATGGCGGCCAGTTCGGTGATGTCTTCGAAGCAAATGATGACGTGGCCTAGATCGGCAATCGAGGCGTGGCCATAGTCGAAATAGAATTGTTCCCAGAATTTTTCCGACGAATGCCCGTGGACCCACTTGATGCTGTGCTCGATCGAATCTGGCGACCGACTGTAACGTGCCAGGGCGTACGCGGATTTTTCCGGAGGCATGGGCGCCAGGGCGATGACGCGGCGGACGGGGCGATCACTGCTCACAAATTTGCTCCCGTTAAGAACTCAGTGCGGCGTGGCGAACTATAGCGCCAGCGCCGCACTCCCTGCAAGAAGAGAGGGCGCGTTGACTTGCCCGCAAACCGGTCGTTATATTCGCGCGCACGTCCCCCGACCGATTGAGCAGATTACGCGGCCAGCATGATTAAAGGCATTAAAGGCGTCAAGGATATCCTTCCTGAAGAGACGCCGCGCTGGCGCTTCATCGAAGAGAGCGCACGACGGTGGGCGGATCGCTATGGGTTTCGGGAAATCCGCATTCCGATCTTCGAAGTCACCACGCTGTTCGCCCGGAGCATCGGGGCGGTCACGGACATCGTTGAAAAAGAAATGTACACCTTTCCGGACCGAGACGGTACTTCCCTGACACTGAGACCAGAGGGAACCGCAGGAACGGTTCGAGCCTTCATCGAACACAACCGTTCCGCCGCTCCTCTGCCGCAGAAGTACTTTTACATCGGACCCATGTTTCGCCACGAACGGCCGCAGGCCGGCCGCCTCCGGCAGTTTCATCAGTTCGGCGTCGAATACTTCGGAACGCAGGATCCCAAGGCCGATGTCGACGTCATCGCCCTGTTGTGGCGCTTTCTTTCAGATCTGGCCTTACCGGACCTCACCCTTGAAATCAACAGCCTAGGAACCGCTGCCGACCGCGCGGCCTATCTCCCGGTGCTCGTCTCCTTCCTCAAGGGCCGCATTGGAGACCTCTGTGACAATTGCCGCCGGCGCATGGAGACGAATCCCCTTCGCGTGCTCGATTGTAAAGTGCCGGGTTGTCGAGCGGCGACGGAGGACGCCCCTCAACTGATTTCCCACTTGTCCCCTCAGGCGAAGAGCCATTTTGATGAGGTGCTTTCAACCTTCGCCGTTCTCGGCATTCCCTGGCGTCTGAATCCCCGGCTGGTCCGTGGACTCGATTATTACTGCCTGACCGCATTCGAAATCACGTCCTCGCATCTCGGTGCCCAGAATGCCGTGGGCGCTGGCGGCCGTTACGACGGTTTGGTCGAATTATTGGGAGGACCCGCGATGCCAGCTGTCGGATTCGCCGCCGGTCTTGAACGGATTGCCATGATGCTTCCGGAAACGAGTCTTCCGCCGTCTCTCCCATCAGTGTACGTCGCAGCCTTCGGGTC
>JAICVE010000372.1 GCA_025935475.1 Nitrospira sp.
GATCGGGGATGGGCCTTCCGCAGAGCGATTGACGGAGCTGCTCAAAGATTCAGATTCGCGCGTTCGGTCCGCCGCGGCGCGCGGACTGGGACGGATGCAGCATTGGCAAGCGGCATCGCAGCTAGCTGAAGGTCTCCGCGATGTCGCCTGGCACGTGCGGCGCGACGCTGGTCTCGCGCTGCGCTCGATTGGCGCGCCCGGTGCGCTTTTTCTGCGCCGAGCCCTCAAGGGAGACGACGCCTTCGCAGCTGACATGGCGCAGCTGGTTCTCGACCTTCCCGAAGCGGCGGCCGCTGGATGATTGATCTCGGAATCAGCGGCGATCAGATCCTGATCGTGGGCCAGTACTTCATAGTCGCATATTTCCTCGTAGTGAATGGCTGGTACATGGCCTTGCTGGTCAGCTCGCTGCTCGAGATGCGGCGTCACATGCTTCTCATCGCCGATGAGAGCCGGCATCTCCTTCTCAGCTCGACGCTTTCGCCCACCATTTCCATACTGGCGCCCGCATTCAATGAAGAGTCAACGATCGAGGGGAGTCTGCGCGCGCTTCTCGCGCTTCAGTACCCGAACCTCGAGGTCATCGTCATCAGCGACGGATCGAAGGACAACACGATCGCGGTTTTGATCGAGAAATTCCATCTGGTGCCGGTCAAGACCATCTACGAGCAGCGCATCAACACAAAACCGGTGCGCAGCCTGTACCGCTCGTCCACCTATCCCGCGCTGGTCGTCGTCGACAAGGAAAACGGCGGCAAGGCAGACGCTTTGAACGTCGGGCTCAGCTTTGCCAAGGGCGAGCTGGTCTGCGCGATGGATGCCGACACGCTCATCGAGGCCGATGGGCTGCAGCGCATGGTGCGCCCCTTTCTCTTTGCGACTGATGTCGTCGCGACTGGCGGGACGATCCGGGTCGTCAACGGCTCGGAAGTAAAGTTCGGGCGTGTCATCAGGACCCGTGTCCCGACAAATGCCCTCGCCGGCATCCAGGTGGTGGAATACCTCCGCGCCTTCCTGTTTGGCCGGCTGGGGTGGAACCGGCTCGGCGGAAACATCATCATCTCCGGGGCCTTTGGTCTGTTCAAGCGCGAATCAGTGTTGAATGCGGGTGGCTACCTGCACGACACCGTCGGCGAGGACATGGAGCTCGTGCTGAGACTGAAGCGGCTCTCGTACGAGCGCGGCGGGCCTGGAAGAATCGCCTTTGTGCCGGACCCGGTGGCGTGGACCGAAGTCCCCGAATCGCTGAAAGTGCTTGGCCGCCAACGCGATCGCTGGCATCGCGGACTTGCCGACGTCCTGTGGCGGCACCGCAGGATGGCGTTGAACCCACGATATCGGGTCACCGGCCTCGTCGTGTATCCCTACTACGCTTTCGTAGAGCTGCTGGCACCGGTGTTCGAGGCAGTCGGACTCATCAGTCTCGCGGTCGGTCTTTTCCTGGGCATTGTCGACTGGAACTTTGCCGCGCTCTTCTACCTGACCGCATACGGCCTCGGAACGGCCCTGACCGCGTTTACGCTCATTCTGGAGGATATCAGCTTTCACCGCTACGATACTTTCCGCGATCGAACGCTGCTCCTATCGTGGGCGCTCCTCGAGAATTTCGGATACCGGCAGATAACGGTGTACTGGCGCCTGCGCGGGCTCTGGAAATTCATGCGCGGAAAAAAGGACTGGGGGGCGATGGAGAGGAAGGGATTCAAACCGCTTGCCGCACCAACCAGCGGAGCCTAAATATGAAGGTCCCCATGAAGCGCTTCATCACTGTCCTCGGCTTCCTCGGCGCCGCGGCTTTAGTCCCCGCCTGCGGTGGAACGCCGCAGCCCGAAACCCAGATCACTTCCAGCGATTTCGATCTCAACCCGCTGGTGGGTGAATGGCGCGGGGACTACACCAATCCGGGGGCGGGGCGAAGCGGAACGATCGCCTTCACGCTGCGTGCCGGCGAGTCGTCGGCGGTCGGGAGGGTAGTCCTGCTACCGGGGAAGGCCGACTCGGTGGTCACCTCTGCCGCCATGGCCCGCTCGGTCATCAACATCAGCTTCATGAGAAAGGAAGGCAACAAGGTCACCGGGACGCTCGATCCGTACATCGATCCAACGTGCTCGTGCCGGGTGACCACCAACTTCGAGGGCTCCTTTACCGATGCGCGGACGATCGCGGGCACTTTCACGACTGTCCCAACCCAGAGCGGGGCCCAGATCACCGGGGGTACGTGGAAAGTCATCCGGGTGAAGCGCCTCTAAGCTCGACCCGCTCCGGTCGAATCGGCATTCCAAATCGTTAGCTCCAAGGAGACGCGGCGGTTATCACCCCGGCGTCGTTGCGCTAAATTTGATGTATCAACCGGAGAACAGGATGCCGAAGACTGGTACGACTGCACGATCCGCTGCCACCAAGAAACACAACACCAAACCAGCGGCTGCAGCCCCAACCAAGGCTCCTGCCAGGCAACCGGCCTCAGGTGCCGGCCCGTCCGGTGCCGCCTTGGAGATCAGGGACACCCGCACCGGCAAGACGTACGAGGTTCCGATCGCCGAGTGTGCGATCCGCGCCCCCGAACTCAAGAAGATCAAGACCGACGATGGGAACGATTCGGGTCTGATGAGTTATGATCCGGCCTTTCTGAACACCGCATCGTGCCGCAGTGCCATCACCTACATCGATGGCGACAAGGGAATACTCCGCTACCGCGGCTATCCCATCGAGCAACTGGCGGAGAATGCGACGTTCCTCGAAGTCGCCTGGCTGCTTCGCCACGGCGAGCTGCCGAGCCAGCAGGAATATGACCGCTTCGTGCACGAGATCACTTTTCATACGTACGTGCACGAGAACTTCAGGAAGTTTCTGGAAGGCTTCCGCTACGATGCACATCCGATGGCGATGCTCAACAGCTCGATTGCTGGACTGGCGTCGTTCTATCCATCGGCGCGCAACATCTTCGACGAGACCGAGCGCAACATCTCGATCATCAGGCTGCTGGCGAAGACCCCGACCATCGCGGCGTTCTCGTATCGACACGTCAAGGGACTGCCGTTCGTGTACCCCGACAACCGGCTGTCGTACGTCGAGAACTTCCTGTCGATGATCGCGCGGATGAGCGAGCCGCGCTACGAGGCCAATCCGGTCTACTCCCGCGCGATCGACATCCTCTTCATC
>JAICVE010000392.1 GCA_025935475.1 Nitrospira sp.
AAAGGGCTGCTTGATCTTCTTGAGGAGGCTTTCGATTGAGGCACCTCCCGTGGCTGCTCCACCCAACCTTTCCATGAGTTTCTTGGCGATGTCCCGAAAGGCAGCCGCCTGGGGAGACGTAGGATTGGCCATCACGATGGGATGGCCGCTGTCGCCTCCTTCTCGGATGGCGGGGTCGATGGGAATACTGCCGAGGAACGGCACGCCGAGTTTGGACGCGGCCCGCTCCCCTCCTCCGTGAGAAAAAATGTCGGTGCGCTCGCCGCAATGACTGCACACGAATGAGCTCATGTTCTCGATGATGCCGAGCAGCGGCACATTGACCTTTTGAAACATCGCCATCCCCTTACGCACGTCATAGAGGGCCACTTCCTGCGGCGTCGTCACGGTCACGGCGCCGGCCAGCGGCACCATCTGGGACAACGAGAGCTGCACATCGCCGGTTCCCGGAGGCAGGTCGATCAACAGATAATCCAGTTCTCCCCACAACACGTCGCGAAAAAAGGCTTGCAGGTATTGATGCACCATGGGGCCACGCCACACGAGCGGCGCCTCCTCAGGAACCAGGAAGGCCATCGAAATAAGCTTCACCCCATAATTGTCCACCGGGACGATTTTCCCGTCCCGTTGTTCGGGGCCGGCCGTACTGCCCATCATCATCGGAATGTTCGGCCCATACAAATCCGCGTCCATGAGGCCAACCTTGGCGCCGGTCAAGGCCAGCGCGCAAGCGAGGTTCGTGGCCACGGTCGATTTACCGACCCCGCCCTTGCCGCTGCTAATGGCGATGACGTGTTTGACGCCGGGGATCAGAGTGTCGTTGCCCTGGGATTGCTGGGCAGAGGACTGTTCGTCAGCCATGGCTGTGCTCCTTCCGCTACTGTCTGCATCATAAGCGATGAACGAGGGGAAAGAAAATGGGTCGATTGGCCCCTGGCAGGATCGCCCGGCTGGGGGGGTCTATTCAGACAGAACGGTAGAATCCAGCCGACGCAGGTTGGTGGCCAGTCCCAGCACCGACAGCATGTAGATCGTCCACTTGGAAGGATCAACGTTGTACCAGCGCGCGCCGTTGCGGTAATCCCGGGCGTAGGTATGGTGATAGTTGTGATACCCCTCGCCGAACGTGAAGCAGGAGATGAGCCAGCTGTCGCGGCTGCTGTCCCGCTGGCCATGCGGTTGCGTGCCGAACATGTGACACAGGGAATTGATCGCGAATGTGGAGTTCAGCACCATGAACATCCGGAACATCCCGGCGAGCATAAAACAACCGATCGCGCCGATCACACCACCGTTGAAATACCCCAGGACGATGGGAAATGCGAGTCCAGAGATGACGATCGCCCAATAGTTCCGGTGTTGCCACATGATCATCGGATCTTTCCGCAGCTGCCGTTCGTAGTTTTCGGTCCGATGAGGTGTATTGATGAAGAGCCACACGCAGTGGCTATGCCAGAAGCCTTTCTTGGCATTGTACGGATCCTCTTCCTGATCTGTTCGCGCGTGATGCCGAAGATGATCCGCGCTCCATCGGAGCGCCGAGTTCTGGAGGGCCCAGCCACCGGCGATCAGCAACAGCGCTTTGACCCAGGGATGGCATTCGAAACTCCGGTGAGAAATCAATCGATGATAACCGACGGTGATCCCCAACCCCGTTGTCATATAGAGGATCGCAAAGAGCACCCAGTCGAAGAGGGTGTACCCGTAGGCATACCCGAAGAGGGGGGTGCCGATCAGCGTGGTGACGGCGACGAGGCAAAAGAGGATAAAGGTCTTGTAGGCAAAGGGGCTGTTTCCAATAGCGTCCGGCATTCGTTACTCCCTGTATCGTAGGACCATGAGGTTCGTGAGCGTCACCGCCTCACCTGGCAGCGCGCGTCGTACGCAGATCTCTCGTCCGTCTCCTTCGACAAAGAGTCACCATCCGGTGTGTGGGGAAGTGCACTTGTCTTACTCAGGCCGGGACCGAGAAGTCGTGTGCCGTAAGAGTACCGAAGTGGCGGACTTTAATCAAGAAATTCTTTCCCTCAAAAAAATAGGACGACAGGTGCAGGTGTATACTGAAAGCAACAGACCCTCTCTCCCCGCTCACGAAGGTGTCGCGTGGCTGTGACGAACGACCTGGAGGCCTCTGTCCGTCAGATCGGTGAAGAACTGGCCCGTCTCTCAGGGGGCCAGTCACCTACCTTGTTCGAGCGACGTTGGTGGTCTCAAGCGGCCATCAACCTCGCCATGCACAACCTTGACTTCAAGACCCAGTTATTCCGGTTCATCGATGTGCTGCCATCGGTCACCGACGATCAGCGGGTCGTGACGCTGGCTCAGGAGTATTTCGGGGCGTTGGCCGCTCAGGCGTTCGGGCTCGGCTGGGGCTTGAAAGCCCTTGCGGCTACCGGGGTGGGCGCCAAGCTGAGCGGCCATGCGATTCGCGCCCAAGTCGAACAGATGGCGCGCACATTCATTGCCGGCTCGTCAGTCACCGATGCGACACCGGCCTTGACCCATCTGTGGAACGAGGGCAAGGCTTGGTCGGTCGATCTGCTGGGCGAAGCGACCATCAGCGACCAGGAAGCCGACCGCTATCGCGATCGCTGCGTGGAGGCCCTCGAAACGTTAGCGCAGGTCGCTCGGTCGTGGAAGCGCAGTCCTCTGCTCGAACAGGATCACTGGGGACCCGTGCCGCGCGTGCAACTCTCCTTGAAGATTTCCGCGCTTTCTCCTCACGTGGATCCGATCGATCCGGAGGGCAGTTTCGACTCCGTGGCGCGGCGTCTCCGTCCGATCGTCGATGCGGCGATGCGGGCGCCGGCCTCGCTGATTTTCGATATGGAGCAAGCCGAGACGAAAGACCTCCTGATCATGATCTTCACCCGGTTATTCATGGAGCCGGCATATCGAACCTTTCCACACGCAGGATTGGCAGTCCAAGCCTACCATCGAGCGACGATGCAAGACGTTGAGGCCATCCTGGCCTGGGCTC
>JAICVE010000153.1 GCA_025935475.1 Nitrospira sp.
GACCGGTTGGAAGTACGCGCACATTTCACGCCGACGTTCGCATCGTCGGAGCCACCAATCAAGATCTTTCGAGGCTCGTCGCGCAAGGCCGCTTTCGCGAGGACTTGTTCTACCGCATCAACGCCGTAACCCTTTCCGTCCCAGCGCTCAGAGAGCGCAAAGAAGACGTGCCAGGGCTGGCGGAGCATTTTCTCCACAGTCTTCGCGCCGCGGGATCTGCGACACGCACGTTGTCTCCCGAGGCAAAAGCCGCCCTCTGCGCCTACTCTTGGCCCGGCAACATCCGGGAGCTTCGCAATGTCATCGAACGGTTAATGTTGATGGGAACCGGAACAGACGCCATCTCAGGCGAGGAAGTCAGAGCGATGCTGCCGGCGCCGGTTTCCGAGTCCGAGACCGGTCAGCGTTCCAAGCGCTCCCTCGAAGACATCGAGCGCTGGCATATCGAACGGGTCCTCGAGGCACATGACGGGAACAAGAGTCAGGCCGCCAAAACGCTCGAGATCGACTACAAAACACTGTTGAGCAAGCTCAAGAAGTACGGCCTCACGAGCAAGACAGTGCATGATCACTGACAAGCATCTGATGTACGAAGTTCACCCCGGCCTAGGAGGAGAGACATGATCCGCATGTGGGCATTCACCTTTTTGATGGCGTGCTCGCTTCTTGTCCCTGCAATTGCGTCGGCTGGAGACAAACCCTCCCACAAAACATCCACCGTCAAGGACGTTAAGGCGATGTCCGAAAAAGATCAGACGGCGTTGGCGCTCAGCGGGGCACCGGCCCGCATTTCGAAGGATGCCGGTGTCATGATCTATGGTGCTGACGGCAAACTGACGGAAGCGAAAAAGGGGACAAATGGTTTTACCTGTCTTCCCACGGTCATGAACCTGCCGGTTCCCGATCCCATTTGTATGGACGCGGCCAGCAACCAATGGATGAACGACGTCATGAACAATGCTCCCAAGCCAACCAATACGGTGCCGGGCATTGCCTATATGGCACGCGGGGGATCCCACTTTGAAAAGAACGGCAAAGTCGTCATGGCAGGAGAAGGTGCAAAGGTGGTCAAGGAACCGCCACACTGGATGGTTATGTGGCCGTTTGATCCCGCCTCCTCTCACTTGCCGACCGTTCCCAATCCGTCAGGCGTCTACATCATGTTCGAGGGCAGTCCGTATGCACATTTGATGATTTACCAGGATCCGAACCGGATGAAGTAATCACCTTCTCCCTGGGGATTTGACCAGTGTCAGCCTCCGCTCCGGAGGGCCTAGGCTGTCTGGATGAACGTACGGGACAAAGAAGTGCAAGCGGAGGTCATCGCTCGAGTGCTCGACAATGCGATGACCCTTCCCGGATTGCGTCCCAAAATCGGCCTCGACCCGGTGATCGGCCTGTTTCCGATTGTGGGCGATACGATGGCGACGATTGGCGGCGCCGCAATCCTGGTCGTGGCGCGGCAGCTGCAGGTTCCCTGGGAGGTGCAGTTGCGCATGGCCTACAATCTCCTCAAAAACGGCCTGATCGGCGCCATTCCACTCCTCGGCGATTTTTATTCATTCGTGTTCAAGAGCCATCAACTCAATGCGGCCTTGCTGGTCCGGTCGATCAAACGCGGCGAAGACGGACACTGCGACTTATTGACCAGGCCGTTGTCGTTCCGCGACATCACAGTGCTGGCGCTGCTTCTCCTCCCCACCATTCTGCTTGTCTCCGTTGCGGGAGTATGGTTTTGGAACCATGATATCTCGCTGCTGGACCTCCTCTATCCGACACCCTATCAGAGCCGAGGGAATTGACGACCGCTCCGGACTCTAGAAGCGGTCTCTTTCCCAACGGATGCCATAGTGCGGAGACTCGAACCCTCGCTCGAGCACGCCAATGTCCGGCCCTTCGCCTATAAAGTCGTCGTTGATGTTGGGAAGCCTCCGGCCGGCATCGACCGCATTACTCCCCGCATCGAGCATCGGCGTGGGCGGCGGCATAAAGGACTCGAACATCGGTGGAACGGCGATCGCTGTGACGAAGTCGGGAACGGTCAGCAGCCGTCCATGTGCTTCATATGGAGACTCTCGGCTGAATGACGCAAAGTCGCTCCAGCTGTAATCGAACTTGAATTCCCCGTCAGGACTCCACCCGTTGTAATCGATGCCGGCCAACTGGAGATAGGGCGTCAGATAGACCGGTCTGTCCGTCCCGATCGTGAGATTGTTGTGAAAGGAAAAATTGGACACATACGCTCCGTATTGCAGCCAGGCCCATCCCCTACGAATGGACGTGTTGTGTAAGATGAAGAACCCACTGGGTTCCTGGTTGAGTTTGTAGGGCGCAATCGCCGTGTTATAGATGAGGTTACGGACGGCGTACACCGGGCCTCCCCACACCGGCTGGAAACTGATTCCCATGGCGACATTTCCAAAACGGTTGCGGAAGGCGCGAACGTTCCGTTCGCTGTAGTCCAATTCGATGCCGTCATCCCCGCCCCAGAGCACGTCGTTCCCGTAGAAATCAATCCCACGATTCGGGATCTCCACCGGCTGTGAAAGCCCAAGCGCGTCACCAAAGCCTGCCAGCGTATTGTGACAGATCACATGCCCGGCGCCAGTGACGACAATGCCCTCATAGTTCCACGTCCGGCCGCTCGTATCCGGCCAGTGGACACCCCTGCCTTCCAGAAGATTGTCGCAGATGTAGAGGTTTCTGTTGACACCGCCTCTGCCATTGATGCCGTAATGGACGTTCGTGATAACCGTCCCTCTGATGACGACGTCGCTGGCGTTCGTGAGGGCAATTCCCCAGGTGCTCGAGCGAATCGTCATGTCTTCAAGATGAACGTGAGATCCGGTGACCCGGACACCGTATTCTTCACCGGGAGAGTCAATGATGCTTGAATCGCGATCGCGGCCCTTGACGACAATAGGATTCGCTCCGGTCCCGCTCCGTTCAAGGCGGAACGGACCGTTGTAGCGACCACTGGCGAGCGTGATGACGTCGCCAGGTTTGGCTTGCGCGAGCGCGGAGGCCAAGGCGTCGTCCGACTCGACGTCTACGATATGCGGGGACTCAGGAGCATCAGGAGGGACTGCCCGCGTCGTCGCTCGAGCCGTTCTCATGAGAGTCCCGCCGTCCGGGTCTTCAATCGTCAGCCGGACCTCGTAGACGGAATTCGGGTCCAAATCGAAGATGCTGCCGGCAAATTGATCGGCGATCGCAAACTGACTCGGAACCGCACGAGAAAGCGTGTCGGGGCGCACGCGCTGCAGCGGCAGCGCCTCCCTCCATGTCGGAGAGTTCACCTCGCGGTACGCGACCCGAACGGACGCATCGAAGTCCTCATCGCCATGGAGGACCGGCAAACTGACGCCGACCGTGTGCAGCGTGGCAGGGTCGATCTCGATTTCACCAATCGCGATGGGATGCACCACAAACGAAGGGAACCATGAACAGCCCGAAGCCACGAGGAGGAAGAGGAGAACCCATTGCCACTGCATGGAGGCGCAGCATGCCGCGGCCCTTCGTACGCTCCCACTCGGAGAATCCCTTGTACCCGAGAAGCACTCGACTCCGTGAGATTCTTGAGATTCTTATGGTCGCCAGCCGGGCCAGCTCGTGAGGGGTCGTGTCTGCGCCGCTGTCACACATGGGAGGCCTTGCCCGCCCGAACGTGGGCCGTTATGATGGCCGGCCATGACTCGGGACGAGGCGCGTGCCCATTACAATTTTCTCTTGACGCTGTGCATCAGGAAGGCTGAGACCTTCGGCCCATTGGCCTTTGCGTTCATCAAAGACCACAACCTGAACAGCTTGGGCCTTGTGCCGGAAGAACAATTCAATTTGCTCGTCGCGACCGCCGAGGCCTTTGCCGACGAGCCAAAGCGTTACACCCACAAGTTGGACTGCCTGCAGAAAGCCCTCGACATCCTCCCAGGGACCAGCTTTTTCGATCCCGCGCTGGCTCGTCAGCTCCAGCAAGATATCCAGCGATTGAAGGCCGAGCTTGACGTGTATTCAGCGGCAATGAAGCCTGAACGTCAGGCGTCAGGCAGTCCGCCCCAACGGATCGTCGTCGAGACCGACATGCCGGATTATTACCTGTCCATCGCCCAGCAGCGAGCCTCCGCCTATTTTCAGGAAAAGTATCGGCTCTCCAAGGAATCGAAGATCGCCCAACATTTCACCTCCGCCGCCCGCAAGTTCGAGCCCGAGACCACGGCCGTTCAGAAGGAGTTTCCCGGCGCCTGCGCCCCTTTTGTCGCCGCCAGAACCGGGGCCTGGCATGTGATGCTTCCGTTTGATCTCAAAATTAGCCGTTCTCCAGAAGATCCATTGGACGCCGCCTTGCGCATCTGGTACGCGAAGATCGGATACTCGTTTCCACTTCGCTACGACATGGGACGCCTCTGCAGTTACTATGACGACCAGGTGCTTGATCTCGACATGAACGATCCGCATCTGCTGTTCGTTTCGGTCGGACCGCTGCGGGAAACCAATCTCGGCAAGGTGGATCGCCCAATGCCTGACGACGTTCCGTACGAGATCGGGCTGCCGCGCGCGTTCCTTGACGGGACGAATTCGCTGGGCCCCTACGTCCAGATCGGCTGCAACATCAAAGTCTGGTTCGATGCCAATGCCGTCAGCTTGCTCGTTCAGGGCGCGCCGGATTTGCATGAATACGGGCTGGAGGGAGGAGCGGGGTTACTGACGCGGACCTACGCCTCGGAAAAAACCGCCGCCTACGCGGGAGCCGGCAGTCAACCATGGCAGGATGGTCTGAGCTTCAACTATGTGAACATGCATCTTCAATTGCTGCCGAATGTGACCACGGCGGTCGTGCCGGCCCATACGCCGATCTTTTCTCTCTATCCCGTGACCGCACGAGGACAGTTCCAACTCACCGACGCGCGCGCGATCGGGTCTTGAAGCGGCATCGTCGTTACACTGCGTTCCCGAAATCCAATTGCCGCCAGGCTTCATAGACGATCACCGCCACCGCGTTGGAGAGATTCAAACTGCGACTGTCCGCCAGCATAGGCAGTCGGATACGGCACTCAGGGGAAAACTGTGCGAGCAACTCTGCCGGTAATCCCCTGGTTTCTGGACCGAACACAAAGGCGTCACCGGCGCCATAGCGATTGAGATCGTAACGCTGGGCACCTTTTGTTGAGACTGCGAACAGCCGTGTGGCCCGAAAGTGCGCGGCGCAGCTCGGCCAATCGTCATGAACTTCGATCGTCGCATACTCGTGATAATCCAAGCCAGCCCGTCGCATCTGCCGATCGTCTAAAGAGAATCCCAAGGGTTTCACGAGGTGGAGTCGCACCCCCGTGTTGGCACAGAGCCGTATGATGTTCCCCGTATTTGGTGGAATCTCCGGCTCATAGAGGATGACCTCAATCATGCTGCTGTCCCTCCGTTGGTGTCCTTTCCCCACCTAGGGCGATCCCTAGTGCCTGCAGCTTCTACCGTAACGGATGCTGAATCGATGAACAAGCTGCTGTTTTCAGACCTGCACACCACCAATAAGCTCACACTTCCTGCACGTGTCGCCTTCCTGACAGCTGCCTTGATGTGTGTCCTGATTTCCCCGACGTATGCCGAGGAAGAAGAGACACCGACGCCGCTGGCCGGCGAGGAGTTCGATACCGAGGTCATGGGCGAGCCGGTCAAGGTGGCGGCCAGGGATCGTAAGAATGTCACTGCCGCAAGCTTCGGGGTGGAATACCTTCCCAACGGCCCGACGTTTTACCAGGTCTTGCCCTTCGGCGCCTTGTATGTATGGCGCAATTCGGAAGATTTGAAACAGCGCTTTCGCGGAACCTTTTCCGGCCCGGTGAACGACTTGACGTACAACGTCGGGTCGCATTCATCCAGCGGCTGGGAGCTTCGGATGACGCTGAATACGATGATCATTCCACTCGGCCGGTCGGAATATGTCGAAGGGCAAATCATCCGCGAAGTCGAAGTGGAATGGAGTTACGTCTTCGGGGGGCTAGGGATTGCCTATCGGAGACTGTTGGATCCTGGCCATCAGGATAACGCGCTCGAGATGTCCCTCACCTATGAACCGGGCTATCGGTGGTTCAAGGGCACGAGCAAGTCGAGTCCGAACTTCATCGTGCCAGAGGATACCTATGAGGGGCGCGTGCACGCGCGCATCCGCCGGGACGCGTTGGAACGCAATCTCATGGAGCTCCCGCATCGGGGCTTTGCATTTGGCGGCGATTTTATGTACGGACACCGCGCCAAGTGGAGTGCCTGGGGAGGACCTCCCCTAGGGCTATCAGACGAGCACGAGTACTTGATGGGAAGCGTGTTTGCCGTCAGCGCAACCGGCGTACCCTTCGTCAACAGTGAACGGCATCGGCTGGTGACCTCGGTCTATGCGGGCATCGGACAGCACCTTGACCGCTTTTCGACGTTCCGCCTGCCGGGACGGCCGACCGGCTATGAATGGGAAGCATTGGCCCTGCCCATGATGCCTAGCGTCGCCTTCAATGAATTATATCCACGGAAATATGCCATCGGCCATCTCGAATACCGCTATGAACCGATCTTTTTTATCTATCCCTACATTCGCGGATCGTGGGGCCTCGTGGAACAGGCGCGCTTTCAGCCTGACGGCTCGATCCAATTCAAGATGGAC
>JAICVE010000147.1 GCA_025935475.1 Nitrospira sp.
AGCGACCGGTCCCCACAGCGAGGACTTCTCCTTCCTCCGGTCTCTCTTGCGCGCTGTCTGGAATGATAATGCCGCCGGAACTCTTCTCGCTCGGCTCGCCGGTCCGGATCAATACCCAATCGTGCAACGGTGTTAACTTCATCGACGTACGTCCTTTCATTCACGTGCGGAGTTGGACCCACCTGACCAGGTCTTGGCTCCGTTGACAGGACCATCGGAGAAAGACTACCCGTACGGACACGATGTCCCAACTTCGATGTCATACTATGTCTCTCGAGGGCGAGGGCAGGCTGACCAAAATTGCTCAGAGTGGCCACAAACACCGGGGAGATTTCCCATTGAGTGACATCTCACTCGCTATCTCCCTGGATTGATTTGTATCCATCCGTATGGACTGTAGACATGGGAGGCCATTGAGCAATGGTGCAGGAGATATTTAGGGATGTCTCGTTCGTCCTTCATGAGATAAAAGTCCAGTTCGCGCATGAGCCCCTCCAACACCCGAACACGCACCGGTTCAATGAGTGAGCTTTTTCGATAGAGTTCGACGCTATGGGGGCCGTCTTTGGTCGCCCAGACCCGGGCAACGAGCGTGTCCTTTCGCTCCTCCTCGCCGTACCAGATTTCGAAATGTTGGTCGGCGCGATCGCCGGCGCCCTCGGACCAATTGCGACCCGGCGATATCTGCATACGTTTTTCCATGGCACACCTCCTACCCGTGTAATAGCCTTCGTGCCTATCGAATTTCTGGCCCCACGAGGGACATCTAGCATCCTCACGGGAGGACGTGTCTGGTTCGAGCGGGGCCAGATGGTGACCATCAGACATGACCACGAGGGCAGTTCATGTTGACTCCGAGGCTCGATACAGCTCACGCAAAACAGCTGTAGAACAGGCTTGAATCAGACGCGAACAAAATAGTGAGGGCGCGCGAGAGAGAGTGAGGCCGTCTGTGTAATCAACACTTGCCTGTACCCTAATAACCCTGAAGCGTGGTGAGTCAATGCGACAAGGACGCGGACAATCCCATAAGACTACGAATTCGCACGGGTTTATTTATTTTCGTGAGTCTTCCACTATTGGACATTGGACAACGGCAACCCTCATCTAGTGATTCCTACCTGATCACTTCAGCACAGACCGCTGCAGGACTTCTCGCCATGATGACACATGGTCGGCTCGAAGATAGATTGGGACCTTCTAGGACTCGCGGGTATCCTGTTCGCCCTTATGACTTTGGTCATGAGTGCGTACATGTTGCTTCTCTGGTATGTGCTTGGTGGCAGGTAACTGTTAGCTAACTAAGGGGCGCTGGAGCCGTGTCATGGCACTCCTCACCTGAGCGAAGGGCGGTTGATTATGTCCACGTGCGATATCTGCTACGCCGATGATGTTGTTGCACAACGTTCCTCCCGAGGGACAGACGCGCAACAGCGGATGGTTGTACACCAGCAATGTCCGCGAGGGCACCGATGGCATCTGGCATTCGAAATCGCAGATAACCCGTTGGGCGATAGGGACACCCTGATCTGTGATTGTCCAGTGGAGGGAGTGTCGATCTGAGGAGTAGGCAGGAGGAGGGAATCGAGGTGGCGGAGTCCTAGTCGTGCAGGACGACATTCAGGAGAGAGCTATGCACGTGCAATTCACCGTTGTAGTCAATGAAACCCAATTTCCGGAACTTGTTCATAAAATAACTCACTCGCGAGCGCGTGGTCCCGATCATCTCGGCGAGCGTTTCCTGGCTGATCTTTGTAATGACTGTCTCCGGCTTCCCTTCTTTGCCAAAATGCGCCAACAATAGCAGCACTCGCGCGAGTCGCTTCTCGCTGGAGTTAAAGAGCTGATCCACCAAATCCTCTTCGACTCGAATGGTGTGCGCCAGCAAATAGGCCATAAACAGCTCGGCAAAGACAGGCTCCTCGTGCAGCACGCGCACCATGGCGTCCTTGTTGATGCGCACGATATTGGAGTCTTCCACGGCCGTCGCGGTCGCCGCGCGAATGGCCTGTCCGGCAAGGCAGGATTGTCCAAAAAATGCACCCGGCTCCAGAATCGCAATCACGGCTTCTTTGCCTTGCTGCGAGACCACCGTCAGTTTCACCTTGCCTGTCTGTATATAGAACACCGCCTCTGCGGCATCCCCTTGCGAGAAGATCGAGTGCTTCTTGGGGGTGAGCAGAGTGGTTTTTCCCTTGCCCACCTTGCTGAGAACTAGCTCGGGATCAAAGGGTGCTGTACGCGCGCGGGGCATGCATCAACCTCAACCGGGAAGTGTAGAGAACGTTTATTCTTGCACCCCGCGCATGAAATAGCAAATAGGGCATTACACTCTTCTCTTGTGACCTCGTTTGACTGCCCTTTGTCGTTTATCGTGCGCGGTTCAGGGAATACGACGCGCCGGGCGCCGGCACGCGTGCTTGCACACCATCCATATGCTGTTGCAGTTCCATCAGCGCATGATTGAGTTGTTTGACCGAACAGTGGCGCAAGGTATGAATGCTCTTACCTGTCCACAGCCGCAATGCCTTTCGGGATGGTGAATTCAGCGTCAGCACATATGTTTGGGGTATCTGGCTCATGATGTCCTCCTTGGTGTCTATGCCCGGTCGCCTCGAGCGTCTGTCACACTGCTCGGAAAACAGCGAGCAGATCACTCAACGCCAGGGTCTTGTGTTTCAATACCGCTCTCTCCGCTTTCAATTCATCGAGAGCACCCGCTTTCCCAACGCCGTCCGTCAGGCATGCCGTGACAAGCGATCCTACCCGATCGCACTCCTGCTCGACCTTCCCCTTCACCACCTGATTCACCGACAGCATGTCCAGCACCGTGGCTCTCGTCGAGGCCAGACTGGCTTGGAATTGTGGTTCCGGATAGCTGATGCGTGCCGCCTCGCTCACGCAACGGTCCAAGCTTTGCGTCAGAAAGAGGTATAACCTGGCCATCGTGTCCGTGATGTCTATGTGACTCTGAACAGTGGATGAGGTATTCATCATTCTCCTTTTCATCACAGGCGTGATGTCATGTCTGGAACTCATGGTAAACAGACTGCGTGGTCGTCATGTGGTCATCATAGAGTCCCCAAGGATTGCCTTCGGTTCCGTTGACCCCTGCATCGACATTTTCAGTTCGTGAATGGCCTTTGTGACATCCTGTTCTGTCGATCCGAACCGATCGCCCATTACCTTGATCGCTTGCCGGATGGCTGTCGTCATCTTCGCAATGTGCTCCTCAGATGTCATGGAATTCTCCTTGTTACATGCCGTGAGGATCCTGCCCACGCGGTCCGCTTCATTCATGCGTTGACTAGGCCGCGAGTCGTGCGCTCTTCGCAATATTCAAGAGATCGGACGCCGACAGCATAGCTACACGCCGTTTTTCAGCATCGCTCTCAGTCGCCATCGACGAGGCTAACACCCACACGAGCATGCAAAACGTAGTAAGTCCAATCATCTCGATCATAGAACACCTCTCGTGCCACCAACACTCATCGAATTTCCTTGAATTTGTGGTGGCCTTCCTACAACAACTTGGAAGGCACCAGCGCGGCGGGCCCCCTGTGAACCGTATCAGTCTGGGGAATCCCCGCCCGTCTCGGGGAAAACACGAAGAGACCAGTCGTAAACAGACTGATGAGAATGAGCGACGCCACGATGAAGGCAGTCGTCGTCGAAATCCTTGGAAAAGCGTCTTGTGCACTCAAGACCGCAACTCGATCCGCCATCACACGGTCAGAAGTTACGCCTCCCTGTTGCGACCCGGTCATGGTGGCGACCACCGTTGCGCTTCCAAGCTGTTCTTGAATTGCCGCTCGAACTGGTTCGTACGCTTCTTGGACTGTGGCCATTTCTACGATTGCTGTCCCCAACCGCTCTTGCCTCACCCTCGATCGATTCTCGCTGTCTTGGGTCGCGACAACAATCCCTCGACCAATGTTCGGCTGCCAATTTGCGAGGAACGCGTTATCCATCTTCTGTCCCATGGCCTCCGTCACCCCAATCATCTGGGGGTTGTCGTGAGCCGCGCGTTCCACCGAGGTCCACAGTCCACTGCGAACTCCACGTCGGGTGAAATTGACGATCGAGCGACCCATGACTGTTTGCACTCTGGCGATATGCTCGGCTTCCGCCCACGAGGCACCGATGGTAATTGAATCGAGATAGCCATAAGGGGAGTGTTGCCACTGATTCCGTTCGAGGGCCAGACCATCAAGTTGAGTGATGGCTGCAGCCGCATGCTCCGCATGGCTACGTTCAAGGAGGGCATTATCCACGATGGCTTGACCAAGCACCGGTTGGAGCAAGTCCATCCCCGTAAGATTGCCGCTGGGCTGTACTAGCGACCTCCATCCTCCGGCCCCGATTTGCATCCCATTTGCAGCCATGAGCAATACACCACTGGCCACAATCGTGGCACACAATCCTACCGCCACGATCAAGTCCATAAACTCGAATCTCTGTTGCATAGGTACCTCACACAAGCTCGTGGGGCTTGGCTGGGAGTTCGTTTCTCTCCCATGCCAACCCCCCCGCCTCCGACAGTTTCAGTACGCCCGTTGCGGCCTTCAGATCCTTACTGCTTTATCCGCTCGCTCTCTTTCACCGAAGGCTCAGTTGTCACGTTCGATCCGACCACAGGCGATCGACCGGCTCCGCCATGCTCCATTAGCTTGGCATTGTTCTGATCCCCATTGTTCTGATCCATTAACGTCGGAATCATATTCGTGTCGCCGGACGTCGCGGCCTCCAATAGGGATTGGCTATAGGTCAGATTCTTCTGTCCAGCATCATTCGCAAACTCGCCACCAGACGGATACCCTGGATGCTTTGGCAGCATCGACGGGTTTGCCAAGACCAGCCCTGTCATTCCGAGAAACACGAAACCTGCTATCGTCATTGTGAAAAGTCTCATAAAAGAACCCCCTTTGTTGCACACACCATCTTCTCAACAAACAATGACTCATTCTCAACCACGCAAGCGGCTTATCTGCGGGAGACTATCCAAACTGGCAGACGGTCTGGCGTTGCGCGTGGGGACTGAAAATCGATCGCGCTAAGAGAGAAACGGGAAAGCGCAAGGCAGTCAGCGTACCCGAAGCGTCAGAACAACATACCGCTCGCTATACCGCAATACTGGTCTGTATTGAACACTCTGCCCGTGGTCAAAGGCCTGAAACGCGATTCCCAACGCCTCAGAGACCCTCTGCATTCGTCATGAGCACCATGCCGGTCGACTGGATGGTGCGACCCATCATTTCGCGGTTAACTCGAAAGCAAGCGCGTCAAGACGAGCCCAACTACCCAGGCTATGACGTAGAAACCCAAAAATACTTCTGAACGTCCGTCAGTCCAAATGCGCATGGCGGCCCTCTCGATCTCCGAGATTCTCATTTCTCGCTCCTAGATGAATGCACCGTACGAGGCGCATTTCCCACGCCGGTGTAGGAGACAAACATTTCTTCGATAATATCCTTTGCTTCGTTGGAAAGCGCAAAGTCCACGAAGGATGCTGCGGTAGAATTGGATTCGTGTTTGCGGAGCAGGAGAATCGGCCGGCGCAAGCGATATCGGCCATCACTCACAGTCTGCTTGGCCGGTTCAATTTGGTCGACATTCAAGAGTGCCACACCGACGCCATACGTGACCGCATCGAGGGCCACACCAAGAGATACATAGGTTACCGCCGAACCGTTGCCGGCCACGCTGCTGATCGCTCGCTGATCAGACCGACTCACATGAGCGGAAGGAGGGATTTTTCCGACAATCTCCAAGATCGTTTCGAAGGTTCCGCGTATAAGCTGATTCGAAGGACGATCAATGAGCTCGATTCGAGCATCGATGCCCCCCACATCCGACCATTGAGTCACAACGCCTGAGAACATGGCCGCAAGCTGCAGCGAAGTGATCTCTCTAAGCGGATTGGCAAAATCCACCACCACAGCGATGCCATCCCAAGCAATCGGAGTGGCGACAAGGTCCGGGTCGATTAGTTCTGTCACGGCCAAATCTGCCTCGCCCGATTTCACCATGTGAGTCGGCTGAAATGACGGATCCCAGCGGATCTCAACGACAGCGCCCACATGCTGCTTCTCAAACGCTCGCGTCAGCCGTTCGACCACGCGAAGTTCCGGACCGTTTCCGGCAATCGTGATGGCGGCGGACAGTGCCTCGTCCGCTGACCACACCAAGACTGCGAGTGCCACGATGAGGCGTATGACCATCCCCGCATACCGATGCCACAGGCCCCTCTTCAAGTCTGTCGCTCGTCCCTCAACGATGTTCATGCCTCACCAATCCCTCAACAACGGATCAACGCGTGTGCCCCTTCACCTGAATCTTCCTTTTGTGAACTTGGCGGTGGGAGCTCCGGGGACACGTGCACGGCTCTGAACCGGAGGGGCGTGCCCCGTCCGATTGCCTTCAATGACGGGATCAATATGTTCACCGCACAAAAGGCAGCGCCACCCGTCTACGTGGCGGGAGTTCCACAGGTCCTTCAACTGGGTAGTCACCATGAAGCCTTTGCAGCGCGGACAACGCATTGCTATTTGTCCTTCCGGCAAATCTCGACGATCGCCTGCAGGTTTCCATCTTGCGGACTGATCATTTGGAGCATCCCCTTGTGTTCCGGCGCTCGCTTGAAGAATGTGGCAAAATCTTCGTCATACGGGTTCTCCACAGTGGTCGTGTCGCCGCTGGTACGGTTATAGACCGTTTCATGGACGAGCGCGGAAACTGTCTGCGTGCCATTGGCACGTATGGAGCTCGTGACTTTCCAAAATATCGGCTGTTGATTCAAGGTGCCCCTCACTCC
>JAICVE010000271.1 GCA_025935475.1 Nitrospira sp.
CGACACTTCGCTGATCGCCATCGTGCCGCTCAACGAATGCAGGACGCCGACCTTAATCGGCTCCTTGTCGGCGGCATAGGACAATGCCCAATGACCCAGAATACCGAGCAGCGCGGCGATGCCCACTCCTGCTGCAGCCCTTGAACCCTGTACGAGGAATTCTCGACGTGAGGGCCCCGGCTCCACCGGTGGCGGTGCTGTAGTCACATCATTCATCTTTGTCTCACTCATGCTCAATCTCCTTTGGCCGGCGTTTCGGGTGCGATGCTGTGATCTAATTACTTCCTCGTTAGAAGTTGTACCAGGCGGACAGGGTAAACATGTCGGCCTGATTCGACGCTTTGCTGAAATAGGTGGTCGGCTGCGCCCAGTTGGTCCAGAAGTGCTGCCACTCCAACCCCATCACCAGATCTGCCCAAATGGGATGAATCGCCGTGAGATAGGTACGCTGATTGGAAAGGTACTGGATGCTGGAGTTGTATCCGACCGATCCAGGCGCCGTGCCATAGGCATTGATGCTGCCATTCAAGTCTTTGTCGTTGGGATTGTCGATGCCGTACCCGAAGAGAAAGGTATAGTCTCTCGAGTGAGCATAGCTGAGCTGAAACCAGGTCGTCATGGTCCGCACAGGGGCGCCGGTCGACCAGTTCAGATCCTGATTCCACCGGAACCATTCGTTCCCCAGAGCCTGTCCATAGGCCAATTCCCACATCAATCTCAACTGCTTGGTGAGTTGATGCACCGCTTCAAGACCGACGAGGTACGAGTTGATGTCTCTGCCGGACTGGAATGCCGCACTGACGGATGTCGGGGTGCCCGCTCCACTCAAGATCGGCGCCGAGCGATAGTAGCGATACGCGCCGTTGAGGGCGATCATCGTTCCCGCCATACTGCCCGTTCCGTTGTACGCGAATCTAGCTCCGAAATATGGCATCTGAACTGGGTCGTTAAAGGCTTGGGTGCTGCCAGGGCCTCCACCAACCCCTCCCGTCCCGGGAGTCGGCCGCACTTGGTTATTCCCGCAACAGTTCGACAGGCCGCGCTCAAAGCGCATGACCGTCAGCAACCCTTCGAAATTATCGGAAAATTTCTGCCGAACCGTAATCTGCGGAATACGTTGCCAGAGATTGCCGGTATAGCCCATGATTGAAAAGTCGATGTTATCGGTCAGTAATCCCATGATGGGATTCCAGTCCTGTCCGACGACAAAGGACGTTTTGCCGTTGTTGGGGGAATACTTCATGTACGCGAGACGCAGACGCGGCACGAGGTTGTTGCCGCTGTCGGATTGCCCGTAAAAGTCTGCTTCGACAACGCCCGATAGCGTATGAACTCCATCCGTTCTGTCCGCTCGAAGACCGATCACGCTATAGCGGGGATTGAGCGTGGAACTGTGATTGTCCTGTCGTCCAGCCGCTGTTCCATATCCATTGAACTGCTGAGGATCTAGAGGGTTCGTATTTCTCGTACTGTAGATGCCATCCAACTCGATCCGTCCATATGGACTGAGGCTTCCCTTGCTACCCTCCGTGAACATGGGTGCCACGCACCCCGCACAAAGGTGAGGGGGCGGCTGGTCCTCCTTGCGGATGATTTGTCCACCACCAGCGGCCTCTCCCGCACTCTTGGGCTCTCCAGCACTCTTGGGCTCTCCAGTACTCTCCTGCGCGAATACCGGCACGGCGCTGCATATGAGAATCGCACCGAACACCACGTGTCCGACGCTTCGCACGAACTGTCTCGTCATGAGAAAACCTCCCTCCTGTTCGGCCATCCCGTTACTCTCGACCGGAGGGCATCACACCAAAAAAAACGCCCTTCCGGCCCAGACCTTGGACCAAAAGGACGCCATTGTCCTCTCACGATGAACCGTGCCGCCGATCAGGACCCCATTGTCCTTCTCACTGTCGGCACGTGAGGCACGCTTATAAGACCCTGCCCTGTGATTGTCAAGGCATTTTCATGGAGACGGGACCCTGTGCTACACTCGGCGAACCCATGCGTCCGATCCCATATCAAACTCCGCACAGGACCACACAAAGGCTGCGGCGATGTCTTTCGACGATCGCCGCAAGTGTCGCGCTGATCAACGGATGTGCCCATGCGCCTGACGTGGATTCCGTCGTGCACGAGGCGCCCAGGGGATCGGTGACTCTCGAGCGTATTCCAGACCGCGGGGTCAAGGCGGCCCACCCGGTCGTGATCGAGGAAGGGATCATCGCCCGCGCGCTTTCCGGTGTCAGAGTCACGGAGCGGAAAACTACCCTTCAAACCGCGTTTTCAAAGCCGTCGTCCATGACCCGGGCATTCTCCGAGGACGATATCCGTTTTTTGGCGCCATTCCTCACCGCGGCGCTCCGTCAAGCGGCCCCGGATCAGCAGGTGGGATTCCAGGTGCACCAGTATCCGCCAGAGCTTTCCTATTCGAGCAAGAGCGGGGCAGGCGTGGGATCGTCCGATCCTCTCCTCAGCAATGCGACGCTGCTCGAAACCACCTCGGGACATCTGCTGGCCCAGGACCAGTGGCTGTATCTGACCGTGAGCGAATACCGGAAACGGGTTGAGCAATTGGACACCATCAACATGGCCAATCGGCGGTTACCCGATTCCACAGGTCAAGGGGACAAAGAATTGGTGTTTGAGCCGAAGGAAGCGCTGAAGCCCAATGAGAAGGCCGGGCTGTTCAGCAGCGCTCCGGACACCGTCTTCGTCATCGACTATCGACAGTTGGCTCAACTTCCGGCCATTGGAGCACCGCAGGCTCCTGCCAGCGGGAAACGCCCGTCAGACTCGAACGTCCCTCCGGATGCCAAGGAGCAGGACATCAAACAAATCCGGGAAGACATGAAAAAGAAAGATGTCGAAATCGAAAATCTGAAGAAGGAGATGGAAGACATCCGGCGGGACATGGGAAAACCGTCCGGCAAATCACCCTGATGCCTGCGGTGACCTCTCTCTCGACTGATGCCATGTCGGCCCAACGTCCTATCACCACCGCTTTCCTCGTCGCACTCCTCTTTCCTGGCTGCTCTACCGGGCCAGAACCTGTGATCCAGATTGACGAGTCCCCTCAAGGCGCCGTCTATCTGAAACGGATCTCAGACCGCTCTTTTCAATACGCACATCCGATTACCATCGATCCGAGCACGATCGCGCTCGCCTTAAGTGGCATCGTGATTCGCGACAATCAGGAGGCGTTGCAGAATCGCGTCGGAACCGCGGACGCCCGTCGAGCGTTTTCAGGGAGTGAAGTCGGCTATCTTGCGCCGCTCATCACCGAAGGTCTCAGGCGCGCAGCATCGGATCAACAGGTTGAATTCACGGTACGGCAGGTGGGACAACCCGGTCTGTCGGAACGGGCCGGTGCGGGCGTCGGCTCAGAGCCGCCCACGAGTGTTCAACCGCGTGAATCTACGAACGGCGTTCTCTATGCCTATGGTCGTTCACTCTATGTCACATTGACCCGATATCGCTCGAGGGAGGAACCAACAACCAACATGGCCAACCGCAAGGTCTCGGATGCGACGGGACTCGCGAACCGCACGGTGTGGTTTGTGCCCGAAGCCGCAAAACGGCCCGAGAGCTACCTGGATGCCCGCTCGACCGGCCACACGCTGGTGATTGACTGGGAATTGCTGGCGATGTTTCCGGAGGCCTCCAGCGTTCCTGCCTCGGCGCAGTCGGCCCCCGTGCCACCTCAAGCCACGAATGGAGTGAACGCCGAACCGGTTCGAAAGGATGCTGAGATCGAAGCACTGCGGAAGGAATTACAGGAGATCAAAAAACAGCTCGCAGAGCAGCAAGCCGAGCGCACCCGCACACAACCCCAACATCCCCTCCCACAACGGTAGCCCTATCCTCGTTGCTTTTCCGCCCGTTCTTCCAGTTCGCCCGCAAGCAGTACGGCTTCCGCGATCTCCCGCATTGATTTTCGAAGATCCATGCTTTGCCGTTGAATGAGCTTGAAGGCTTCTTCTTCGGTCAGCTTCTTGGACCGCATCAGATACCCCTTCGCCCGCTCGAGTAGTTTGCGAACCGCCAACGCCTCCTGCATTTCGAATGACTTTTCCAGAAGCTTCGTGTGCTCGATTGCGATCGCGGCTTGATTGGCGATTGCCTGCAGGAGCTTGACTTCCTCGCTGGTAAAGGCGTGAGGCACCGACGTGTAGCTGTTGATGACGCCCACCGCCTTTTCGCGGACCATCATGGGCACGGACAAGAGCGAGCAGAGGCCTTCTTTCTTCGCCATGTCCGGATACATGTAGTCCTGTTCCTTCGTCACATCGCCGACGATGATCGGCCGGCGCTCCTGCACCGCGCGTCCGCTCACGCTCTGACCAATCTTTAGATTTGGCTTTCGCCGGTAGTGTTCGCTCAGACTCTGGGTGGCCTCGATGCGGAGATCTCCCGTCGTCTCGTCCAGCAGCATGATCGAGCAAATCTTTGAATTCATCATTTGAGCGGTCATCGTGACCAGGAGCTGGAGCACGTCCTCAATCAAGCGGCTGGAGGCCACCGTTTCCGATACCTGTGACAGGGTTTCGACCTGCAAGGCCTTGCGCCG
>JAICVE010000293.1 GCA_025935475.1 Nitrospira sp.
CCGGGTTCCCGTCACATTCAGCACGTCGTCGGCGATCTGGAAGGCCAATCCAATGTCTTCTGCGTACCCGGTCATGTCGTTCAGCTGGCGGTCGTTGGCGCCGCCTGCAATTGCGCCCATCCGCACGGCAGCCCGAATCAACATGCCGGTCTTGTGCTTATGGATGTTTTGAAGGGCGGTCAAATCGATGTCTCTGTGTTCCGCCTGAATGTCGAAGACTTGTCCACCGACCATCCCCATATTGCCGGAACCGAACGCCAGCTCCTGGAGAATTCGCACCTGACGACCAGCATCGCAGCCTTTCATCAACTCCGGACGGCTGATCAGATCGAAGGCCATGGTCAGCAACGCATCACCCGCCAAAATCGCCATGGCCTCCCCGTACACTTTGTGATTCGTGGGTTTCCCGCGTCGAAAGTCATCGTTATCCATGGAGGGCAGGTCATCGTGAATGAGCGAGTAGGTGTGGATCAGTTCCAGTGAACAGGCCACCGCCATCAAACCAGGCGGCGGCGGTCCCAAGGCTTCAGCGGCCGCAATGGTGAGAATCGGTCTGACGCGTTTGCCTCCGGCCAGGAGGCTGTACCGCATGCTTTCGTGGAGCGTAACCGGCGGGGTGCCGACGGAGGGAGCCACTTCGTCTAAAAAGCGGTCCACCGCAACACGTTTCTGTTCCAAATAGCCCTTGATATTCATGGAAAATTAGGTCCTGCTGGCGGAAAAAAGACACCGGGCGGAGAGTAACAAACGGTCTATAGGGTGTCAAACGGAGGACTGCGGTTACCGTCTTTTTCTTTTGTCTGACCTGTCAGCCGTTAGCGATCTGCCGAATGAGTGGGGACTTGACGAGACTCAGTCGATAAGGAAAGTTGGAACTGACTGACACACTGCGCCGCGAGCGACCGCAGATGAAGGAATCCCAGGATGGCCCACCATATGCTCGTCCAGCTCGCCGGTCTGTGTGTATATTCTTCTTGGCTGAGTCGAGAGGTCGCTCCGGGAGGCTTGGACGTTGAGGCTAACCGGTCAGACTTCTTCTTGTTTTTCCAACGGCGGGCTCGTTATACTTCCGTTCCATGAGCATCAGGAAAGCTGGTGGCGATTGGGAGCCAATGCTGCTCCCGATCGAGCCTCGATACTGCAAAGTCTGCAAGCAGGGCCTGTATCGAGATAAGACGATGTTTCGTGGCGGATGGTCCCGTTGCACCGTGTGCGACGAATTCGTGCATTATAGTTGTCTCGCGAGCGGAAAATTCTCGTTTTTCAAGGCCCGGCCCCGCGTCTGCAAGCCTTGCCGCGCAGCTCAGGCTGCTGTGGCCCATCAAGTTGATTCTGCCGTCGCCGTCGGCTCGTGACTTCCGACCCCCGGACAGGTTCTCCTCACACTGCTCCCCGTTGGCATCATGCGTTTGCGCACAGCATCCGGTACGTCGTGGCGCCGGCGATCCTCGCGGTCAGCGGATTCTTCACTGCGAACTTTCTGGTCAGCGGTCAATATACCTGGCCAAGGACCAGTCGGGTGTTGGCGCTCACGCTCACCCTGCTCGTTCTCTCGTATGAGTTCGTCTACAAGGAGCAGACCGAAACCACCGGATCAGGAGAGCAGGCGCGCTCGGCGGTGCGGTACGCCTGCGTGATTCCCTACGCGGTCGGCGCGATCCTCATGCTCGCGCTCTGGAAACTGTAAGGGACAGGCGTGATGGGGCAGGTCTTTCGAAGCGGGGCATTTCTCCAACAGTGTTGGTCTGTGCATCCACTCTGCATTTCTGTGAAGCGGATCACAGTCGACAACCAGCTCGCCTTTGCCTGTACGGCTTGCCGGTTTGCGCATTATGTCACCATGGGATCTGTCCTCTTTGGCCCTTCCGTCTTGGAAGAATCGGGAGCATCAACGGATGGCCCCGAGGCTCGGCCTGACGCCCAGGCACGCCTGGCAAACTGCCTCGAAGCCCATGCGGCGGCCTTGTCGTTGCGAGAGATGGATGTGTTCGAAGACCTCGCCGTCCTTCGTTGTGCCGAATGTCGCCGGCACTATACAGTGGCCGTCACCGCGTTCGAGACTCATCAGAAATGAGCCTCCGCAATCTGGATTGCTGACGCGCGACGATGCGGTGGGTCAGTCCCTATCAAGAGGGGAAGCGCTTAGAAGCACGATTGGACATGGTTGACCGCCTCTCATTTACAGATGAAGAAACTGCGTTGTTGACCGATGCGGCCTTCTTTGAGAGAAAAGCAAGAATCAGCGAAAAAATCCGCGCTCAATTGGAAGATACCCGCCAGACTTTGAGGGAGGAACTCACCCACACCGCCCTTCCGGAAATGTCCGATTACGATTCGGCCAGTGCGCAGCTTGTCAAGGGCGAGCATCTGGAGTCTTTCCCCTACCAGTATCTCGATTGTCCCAAACATTTTCGCGGCACGGAAAAGCGTACGTTCCGGACGCTGTTTTGGTGGGGCCACCATGTGGCATGGGCCTGGATTCTGGAAGGGATTTTGATGCGGCAGTACAAGAAACGTTTGGTGGATCGATTCCATATGGTTGCAGGGCGGGACTTAGAGCTGTCACTCGCGCCGACGCTGTGGGAATGGAAGCGGGGCGAAGGGTTTACACTGCCGATTACGCATGATCGAAAGGCGCAAATTGCCGCAGTGATAGCCGAGCGATCGTTCCTCAAGATCGTCCGGTTTCTCCCCTTGGGCGATCCGCGAGTGCAGAGTGGAGCGCTGGCGGAACTGAGCCGGGACGTGTTCCGGGCCATGCTGCCCATCGTCACCCTGTAATTGTACGGTTGGCGGGATTTCGGTAGACTACCTCGCGTTTTAACTTGCCAAGGAGGGCATCGTGAGAGATTCGCTCGTGCGAGTGGGCGTTGTGGTTTTGCTATCGGTCGGGCTCATGACTACGGCTGGTTGCGGTGGCAGCGGACAGACCGTTCATTTCGATGTACTTCCGCAGCAGCAGCCCGTGCAGCAAGCGGAGCCTGAAGGCCTCAGGATCGTCATCGAACCCTTTGAGGACCGGCGTGCAGACAAGCAGCGGATTGGAATGCGTACGCACCTGTGGGGAGGCACGACGTATTTCAACGTGGCGGGTGAAAAACCCGGCGCGGTCTATGCCCAGGCGCTGGCCGACCGCCTGCGAGCCGCAGGCTGGCTGGATCGATCCTGGGACGTGCGGGTGGCTCCGGCCGGCTCACTTCCGAACGCCGACATTGTGATCAGCGGGCAGATCTTTGAATTTGCGGCGAACGCCAAGAGCCGGCTCTTTTCGACCTACATTACGACAAGTCACAAATTGACCATTACTGCACGCAATACCGTTGACCAGAGCAGCACGAGCCGAAGCCTGGAAAGCGCGCACTCCGATACGGTGGTGTGGTTTTCGGAAGACGACGTGAAGCGTCTCATCACCGCGAACGTCAAAGAGACCGTCGATCGCTACCTGGCTGATACGACGATTTCCCAACGCGCGGTGCGTCCAAGACGGTAAATCGCCTCAAGCGGAGAGACAACGTGCGTGAGCGTCGCTGGGAAACTCACCTGCCAATGACGTTCAACGAGGCACTGGCGGTCGGCGAACGCCTCGCTGCTCTGGGATTGAAGCCGGCGGTACCGGCAAAAGATGTCATCTGCTATGTTGAGGAATGGACGGTCGAGGCGCCTGAAGACTTCGACGGTTTGGATGCCTGGTCGACGGAAGACGTGACACTGGTGCATGTCCGCGACGGCTGGCGCGGAGACTTTTTTCTTCTTGCCGGCGCCTACCATACCGCCTACCTGCACTTTCAAGACGTCGGCACGTACTGCTCGATCAGCCATCCATGGCGCATTCGCGAGCGCATGATCCTGCATGAGAATCGCGGCATGCTCTGGCTGGGATTCCGCCATGCCCATTCGTTCCTTCGCGTCCGGCTTCAAACGCGGGAGGTCGTCACGCCGGGAGAGACGCGCGACGATGCTCAACGCGACCACTGGTTGGAGGAACGGCGCACCGCCTTTCTGGAGGCCATTACCACTGCTGGGCTACCTATCGATACATCGATCGAAAAAGGGCAGCTCGTGCTTCGTCCACACGATCCGTCCGTGCCGTTTTTCTGCTCCTGGCCGGATGCCTTTGGTCCTTGTCAGTTGGAATACAACACCTCGGATGCCTATGAATTCCTCGTCCCGGCCAGTCAGCTGGCGGCCACCTATGCCCCGGAACCCGCAGGATTGCG
>JAICVE010000061.1 GCA_025935475.1 Nitrospira sp.
CGAACATCTGCCTCAGTGGTACGCCCTGTGGACCCACAGCCATTGCGAGCAACTGGTGAGGGGACAACTCGATGCCAGAGGGTTCGAAGTCTTCCTCCCGACGATCGGTGTGTGGTCGTGGCGTGCCGGCGTGAAGCACCGGATTCGCCGCCCATTGTTTCCGGGCTATCTGTTTGTGCGCGACGCGTTGAGCGGCTCTCGCTATGTGGAGCTGCTCAAGGCGAGAGGGTTGGTCGGCGTGCTGGGAGGACAGGACGGCGGTCCAGGAGAGATCCCGGACGTCGAGATCGATGCCATCCGTGCCCTCGTGAACTCCGAATTGCCGGCTTCCCCCTATCCGTATCTGCAGACCGGCCAGCGAGTGCGCATCAGCGAGGGTGCGCTCGCGGGCGTGGAAGGCATTCTCGTAGACCGGCGCGCCGGCAAAGGGCTTCTCGTGTTGTCGGTGCATCTTTTCCGCCGCAGCGTCGCCGTCGAAGTGGACTGTACCTCGGCCGTTGCCGCATGACATGGCCCATACGGTGCCGGGGCAGGAGCGTTGCGATGCGGAATCTCCCACTGGCTTCTTTTGGGCTGTTGATTCCGATGCTCCTGAACGCGAACACCGTCTCAGCTCAAGTGATGCAGGGTATTCCGCGCTCGCCGATCGAAGCCATGAGCGGCTCGTCGGATCGAATGCCCGAGGGATGGTACGTGATGCCCTGGGTGGCGACGGGCGTCGTGTACGACGACAACGTATTTTTCGCGCCTCGGGGTCAGCAACAGGAGGACGTGTTTCTCCGCGTGACGCCCGGCCTGCAGGGCAGCTATCAATCGACGCCTGTGACAGTGATCGCCAATTACCGGTTCGATTCGGAGGTCTATAACAAGCTGACCAATCTCAATGCCGTCCAGCAGCGGCAATTCGGCACGGTGGAATTACGCGGACGCCCTTCGAACAATTTGAATCTCAACGGCATTGTGGGTTATGCGCAAACGCGCACTCCGTATGAATTGAACTTTCTGACGTCGGCGCAAACGGCGCGCATCAAGACCGAGCGGGTGTTTGTCAATCCGAACGCCGAATACCGGCCCAATGCCCTGACGCGAATGACGGCCGAGTATGGGTACTCGAAGGACATTTTTGACAACAATATCACGATCGATTCGAATATTTTTAGGGCTGGGCTGGAGCGCCGGGTGGGCACACACGACTGGCTCGGACCAGCCTATGTGGGCCGTCATTTCCGATTCGGAGGCGATTTCAACACGCCCACCGCAGGCTTCATCGGTGGCAATCCGGCCCCGGTGAATTCTTACGCGCCAATGCTGTCGTGGAGTCATGAATTCACGACCGATACCAGGCTGGACGTGCGCGCTGGACCCCGTTTCACCGACGGCGGGCTGGACAACCGGCCGGAAGCCTTCGTCGGCCTCAGGCGTCGGATCCAAAATGGAGAAGTGACGTTTGCCTATACAAGCGCACTGACGACTGTAATCGGAACCGTCGGCGCCACCACCACGGACAGTCTCCTCGTCCGGTTCGTCTATGAGCCGATGCGACACTTGACCTTTACGCTGCAGCCGACCGCCGCCTGGATCGAGAACAGCGCGTTCACCTCTACCATTTATACCGCCTACGTCGAGGCGGCGTACCAATTCAACAAATTCATCACGGCAAAGGGGTCGGCTTACTTCAGCTACCAGGAGGGGGATTTCATTTCGACGAGTGGGACCCCCGAGACGTTGGTGATTCCGCGTAATGTGTACTGGTTGCGGCTCGAATTCACCTATCCCACGCGGTGGGAGTATTGAACCGGAGGTTTCACATGCTACTACGACTGTTCATAGGGCTTGTCAGCATCATGGTGTGGACGGGGTCTGGATTGGCTACGGAGACGGCGTCGGTCTCCAAGGATACGCCGACCGTTGCCGAACAGGATCATGCACTGGCAGCGAGCCAGGAGGTCGGCGAGTACCGGATCGGTCCTGAAGACATGCTCGACATCTCCGTGTGGAACAACAGCGCGATCAGCCGGACCGTTCCCGTCAGGCCCGACGGGAAAATTTCCCTGCCGCTGGTCAACGACGTGCAGGCGGCGGGCCTCACTCCCAATCAACTGCGCAGCGTGTTGCTGAAGAAGCTGGCCGAATACGTGCCGTCGCCGGAAGTGTCGGTCATCGTGCGCGAAGTTCACAGCTTTAAGGTGTCGGTCATCGGCGAAGTCAAGAAGACCGGCCGCCACGAACTGAAGGGTCGCGCGACGGTGCTTGATATTCTCGCGATGGCCGAGGGCTTCGGGGAATTCGCCGGACGCGGGCGCATCGTCGTGTTGCGTCCCGAGGGGAAAACCATGCGTCAGATACCGTTTAATTACAACAAGGTCATGTCGAGCAATGGCGCATTGGAGAACTTCTTCTTACAACCAGGCGACATCATTGTCGTCCCATAACCGCGTGGAGTAAGTATGCAAGACCACGAGAGACGATCGATTGCAAGCTTAGTGGCCGAAGTCTGGCGGCGCAGAAAATGGCTTGGCATCGTGCTGTTTACGATGCCCGCCGCCGGCTTGTTGAGTCTTGCGGTGAATCTGCCCAACCTCTACAGCTCGACGGCCACGGTGCTCGTCGAGCAACAGCAAATTCCCGAGGGCTTCGTTAAATCTTCGGTCACCGGGGAGGCCGATACCCGCCTGAATCTGATTCGGGAGAAACTGTTGAACCGGGCGGGACTCCTTGAGCTGGTCACACGGTTCGATCTCTATCCCGACTTGCGAAAGAAGGCGAGCGAAGAAGCCGTGGTCGACCGCATGCGGAAAGACGTCGTGCTCGAGCTAAAGGAACTGCAGCGTCAGGTGTATGGGCGCGACGGGACATTCGGGTTCAAGGTGAGTTATCGCGGGCGTGATCCCGAGACCGTGGCCAAAGTGGCGAATACACTGGCGACGCAATATGTCGAAGAAAACATGAAGATGCGGACAAATCAGGCCAGCGAAACCACGTTGCTGTTGAAAAAGCAACTGAACGACATCAGGCAGCGCCACGAGGAGGATGAGCGAAAAATCGCCGCGTTCAAGCAGCGCCACATGGGCGAATTGCCCGAGCAGATCGACGTCAATCTTTCGACCCTCGGCCGGCTCAACCAGGAATTGACCTCAAATAGCGAGCATCAAATGCGGATCCTGGAGCGGAGAGAACGATTGGGCAAGCAGCTCTTCGATCTGAACGCCGGCGGTCCTTCGGCAAGCGCCTACAACCCGGACTCCATGACCCATCATCTTGAAAAGCTTCGAACGGAGCTCACTGAGCTGCGCACGCGAGCCAGCGCCAAGCATCCTGACGTCATCCGTGTGCAGGGTGAGATCGCCGCGATCGAGAGGGCTCTCGAGGAGACGGTGAAAGACGCGAAACTGGATTCGGCGCAATCGGCAGCGGTGCTGTCCAGCCCCGAGGACATCAAGCATGCCCTACGAGAATTGGATCACGAACTGAAGAATTTGAAATCCGAGGAGCAGCGGTTACGGGGGGAGGCCGCCTCGATCCAGCGTCGGGTCGAACGCTCGCCGCAACATGCCCAGGAGTTCCAACAACTCGAACGCGATTACAAAATGACCAAGGATCTCTATTTTTCGGTGCTCCAGCGCTATGAAGACGCGCAATTGGCAGAGACGATGGAGCAGGCCAAGCATGTAGGGCAGATGCGCATCGTCGATCCGGCGATGCCGTCGCGAGCCCCCGTCGCGCCGAGCCGACCGAAGCTCATGCTAGGGGCACTGGCGCTCGCCATCGCTCTGGCCGTCGGCGGCATGATGATGGCCGAGCACCGGGACCAGTCTTTCCATGACGTGGAAAGCCTCAGGAGCTTTACCAAGGTACCGATCCTGGTGCGAGTGCCTGCGATCGTCACAAAAGCCGATCGCCTCCGCAACTATCGACGCTCGACCATGAGGGCCATCGCCTCCATCATCAGCCTCGTGTTCATCGTCGGCGCGTTTTCCTATCTTGCCTGGGACAACGAACAGCTTGTCTGGACGCTCAGTGAAGGCCGGACGCCGCAGCAAACCCGTTGAGGACCCGGAGTCCTCCTTGCAAGGAATGACGCTATGAAAGAACACATGAAACCCGTCCTCCGGACATCGCCCCTGGAGCCGCATGCGTCGTCGAACTACGGCCGCCTCGAAAGTCGATCCGAACCGATTCCTATCTTAGAGAAGAGCGCTATTCGCACGAAGCCGGATGACCGGTTGGTCAGTCTTGTCTCGCCGGCCACGATCGAGGCGGAGCAATATCGGACTCTCGGCATGATGTTGGAGCAGCGCCGTCACTCGGGGCTTCTTCAAGTCGTCGCCGTGTCGAGCCCGACCATGGGTGACGGAAAAACGATCACCTCGATTAATCTGGCCGGAGCCTTGGCGCAATCGCCACAGGCCCGCGTGCTTCTGGTTGACGCCGATTTCAGAAAGCCGTCGGTGCCGACTCAAATGGGGCTGCGCGACGGAAGCATGGTCGGCCTGCGCGATGCGATTCTAAATCCGAACCTGGCGCTCAAAGACATCATCCGTCGGTTGCCAGCCTACAACTTGTCGGTCGCAACCGTTGGCCGGGCGCAAATCATGCCGCACGAGATTTTCAAGTCTACGAGATTTGCCGAATTAATCGACGAGGCGCGCCGCGACTTCGAGTGGATCATTCTGGACACGGCGCCGCTCGTGCTCGCTCCAGATTGTTTGATGATGGGCCATAGTATTGACGGGTTTGTCATGATCGTCTCCGCGCACAAGACCTCACGGAAGGAAATTGCCGAAGCGCTGAACATCATTGGACCCTCGAAGCTGCTTGGTCTGGTCTTCAACAATGACGACGGCCTCCTCGAATCGTACGGATACCGGACGTATCTTTCGGTGTCACAAGCGCAGCAGGAGGAGCTGACGCGGCAGGATTAACACGCCGATCTCACATTAGTACAGAGGACATTTCCGATCATCAACCCGGAAGTTCACACACCATGCGACTACGGCCGTTTGTTGAAAATATTCTGGTGCTGGGTCAGAGCCATCTCGCCAATGCCGTCACCGAGGAAATGCGAAAGCGGCGTCGGTACCGAATCCTCGATTTGATGGAACCGGGAGAGCCTGGACGCGTGTTCAAAGACGGCGTCCCGTTCGTGGGCTCGCTGGACCGCGGCTTGCGGACCATTCCCCAGACGCATCGGATTGTGGTGGCGCTCAGTGAACGACGTGGCCGGCTGCCTATCGAGGCATTGCTCGACGCCAAACGTCAGGGCGTCGCGATCGAGGACGCGGTCCATCTCTACGAACGCTTGACCGGCAAGCTGGCGCTGGATCAACTGCAGCCAAGCCATCTCATCTTCGCTCCAGAACTGGGGCGCAAATCACTGCACACGGTTCTCCTGCGCGTGTTGAGCGTGTTGCTGGCTGCGGCAGGTTTAGTCGTCTGCGCGCCGTTCTTTGCCCTGATCGCGCTGCTCATCAAGTGGGATTCGCCGGGATCCGTCTTTTTCCTGCACGAGCGGATCGGCAAGGACGGCCGAAAGTTCTCGCTCGTGAAGTTCCGAACCATGGACGCCGTGGTCCCGTCTAAATCTGAATGGGTGAGGGACAATGGGCATCGAATCACATCCGTGGGCCGCTGGCTGCGCAAGTATCGGCTGGACGAACTTCCGCAACTCTTCAACGTGGTGATGGGGCACATGAATCTGATCGGGCCGCGTCCGCATCCCGCCTCCAACTATCATCTTTTCATGCGGAACATCCCATTCTACGCATTCCGGGCGACCGTCCTTCCCGGGATCACGGGGTGGGCGCAGGTCCGCTACGGCTATGCCAATGACCTGCAGGAAGAGATCGAAAAGATGCAGTACGACATGTACTACATCAAATACCACTCGTTGCGGTTGGATGTGGAAATCATGATCCGGACGATCGCGGTCATCATCCTGGGCAGCGAATCGCCTCGCATTGGTGCAATCATGAAAGACGCTTCGGTCTCAAAAGACGAATCGCGCTTTGACAAACAATCGGCCGCGTAGGCGGGTCGACGCGTAGGACGTAGAGTATCCATGGCTCAAGAACTGGAACTGGAATGGTGGCGGCCGCAAGCGGTCCAGGTCTCCCCGCTGTCTGAGACACCGCCCAACGCGGACCAGGCCGCGCTTCCGTTCTGGTCCGTCATGGCGTTCACCGCCGTGCTGCTGTTTTCCCCCCAGACCTATGTGCCGGCGCTCGCTCCATTTCGGCCGGCACTTCTCGTCATTCTGATCGGCGTCCTTGCCTATGTGTCGGACCGATGGGCGCGACGGCTTCCAATCATCGAATGGAATCGTGAGATCAGCCTCATCACCGGCTTGGGAGTCCTGGCCGCCTTGACTATCCCGTTCTCATTGTGGCCCGGAGGCAGCCTTGCGGTGCTCACGGATTTTGGCAAGACCGCGGCGATCTTTGTCTTGTTGAGTCATGTGGTCACCACGATGGCGCGCCTGCGGCTTGCAGCCTGGCTTCTCACCTGGATGGCGATCGGATTGGGAGTGTTTGCGCTGTACAATTTCATGACGGGCGCGATGATCGATCAGGGCACCAATCAAGATCGGCTCGTCGGCAATGAGGGGGCCCTCACGAAAAATCCGAACGACCTGGCCCTCATGGTGAATTTACTCTTGCCGCTGACGGTGGGATTGTTTCTTGCCTCGAAGGAGGCCTGGCAACGCCTGGTCCTCTTCACGGCGGTCGGAGTGGAAGCCGCAACGGTTGTGCTCACGTATTCGCGAGGGGGCGCGGTCACGCTCGCGGTGATTGTCTTGGCGTATCTTTGGAAACTGCGCCGACAGGCCGAACGGTCCTTCATCTATGTCGGTCTGCTCGCCGCTGTCCTGGCCCTCCCATTACTGCCATCGTCCTACTTCGACCGGATGAGCACGATCACCAACGTGGAGGCGGACCGCACCGGGTCGGCACAGGAGCGGATTTCGGACATGATCATTGCCGGAAAAACCATTCTCGCGAACCCCATCATCGGGGCGGGGATGGGCATGAACATGCTGGTCATGCGCGAAGCGCGCGGCGGGTGGCTGGGAGTCCATAACGTCTATCTGGAACATGCCCTCGATCTAGGCCTGATTGGGTTGGGAATCTTTCTCGTGCTGTTATGGTCCTGTCTACGGGTCGTCACGGATATTCAACACACAGCATCGTCGCCGGATCTGGTGTGTTTCGCGCAAGGCCTCCAGGTCAGCTTGATGGCCTATGCGACGGCCGCCATGTTCCATCCAGTCAGCTACCAATACTATTTCTATTACATTGCGGGCCTGGCGATCGGCGCGAGAACCATCGCCAGTGCGGCGCATGGACATGCATCGGAGGTCCAGGCATGAGCTGTCCGTCGCGGATTGAAGTGGACGACCAGATCACGATGGCCTCTCCGCTCCCGGCGTCCACGGCCGAGGTGCCGGGAGAACCGGTCCGCCTGCTTAAATTCCTGGCGCAGCTGGCGATCGGCGGATCAGAGCGGCAAGTACTCAACATCAGGCAGGGCATCGATAAGTCGCGGTTCGATGTGCATCTTGGATGTTTCGGACGTTTCGACGAGCAGATCGGAGAGGATCTGACCGGTACACCCCTGGAGGTCTATAAGATTCGGAAATTGTACGGCGTTCGCACGGTCAAGGAGTGCCTGCGCCTGGCGTCCTACCTGCGGCACCACCGCATCGACATTGTGCACGCCTATAACTTCTACGCCAACGTGTTCGCTCTGCCGGCTGCGCGGCTTGCCCACGTGCCCGTTGTCCTCGCGTCGATTCGCGACACCGGCGAGATCTGGACGGCGAGGCAACGGGCAGTGAATAAACTGGTGTGCCGCTTGGCCGACCGCGTGGTTGTCAACGCTGAGGCCATCAAACGCGTGTTGGTCGCCGACGGCTACCGTCCTGAGCGGATTGTTGTGATTCCCAACGGGATCATCTGCCCGCCGTTGCGCAACGGTCATGACCGAGACCTGCACCAGGAGTTTAGGTTGTCTCCAGACGATCTGTTGATCGGTATCGTGTCCCGCATTGATCGGCTAAAGGGGCTGGAATATTTCTTAGCCGCTGCGCACGATGTCCTCGCGCGCGTCCCCAATGCGAAGTTCCTGATCATCGGCGACAATTCCTTCAATCCGCAGTACCGGGAAGAACTCAAGCAGCAGGTCATCACCCTCGGGCTGCAGGAAAAGGTGATCTTCACGGGTTTTCGGCTCGACGTGCCGAAAATTCTCTCATCACTTGCGGTATCTGTCCTGCCGTCGGTCATTGGCGAAGGATTGTCGAATTCCTTGCTGGAATCGATGGCCGCCGCCGTGCCTGTCGTCGCAAGCAACGTGGGGGGCAATCCGGAAGTGATCGTGGATGGTGAGACGGGATTCCTTGTGCCGTCACAAAATCCTGCGGCGCTAGCCGAGGCGATCTGCCGCGTCCTACTGACACCAGGGCTCCGCGCGTCCTTCGGCCAGGCTGGACGGCGTCGCGTCCTCGAGCATTTCTCCAATGAGCGCATGATTCGAACGGTTGAGCGGCTCTATCTGGATATGCTGCAGGGGAGCCGTCGGAAGCGGCCGGAAGCGTCCGCCGCTTCGTCACGACTGTACAAGTAGGTGCCTCGTGCATATCGAAGTCATTACGGACCATTCACGATTTCTGGCTCTTGGATCGGTCTGGAACAAGTTGCTGGAACGGTCGGGCATCGACCATCCATTTCTTACTCATGAATGGATTAGCATCTGGTGGGACTGCTTCGCGGAATCTGCGACTCCCTACATCCTGACGGTCATGTCAGGCGCCGACATCATTGCGATCGCGCCGTTGATGATCAACCGGGCTCGATTGTACGGGTGCCCCATCCGCCGTCTCCAAGCCATGGTGAACGTGTACACCGAACGGTTTGACCTGTTGCTTGGTGATCGTCCGCAGGAAGTCTGCGAGCTCATGTGGGCGTACCTCAAGGACCACGCGGATCAGTGGGACGTCTTAGAATTACGGCAGCTTCCAGGCAATTCGCAGACACTCACCCACCTGCCTGGCCTCATCGAACGGGACGGCTATCGGGTGGGTAGCTGGTCGGCCAACGAGGCGCCCTATGTGGCGATCCGACAGCCGTGGGAGGCCTACTACCAGTCGTTGAAAAAGGCCCACCGCTCGAACGTCAGGAATCATACACGACAGCTTGAGCGTCACGGCCCGGTGACCTTGGACATCGTGGCCATCGACGACCGGTGGGAAGCCGACATGGAAGATGCCCTCAAGCTCGAGGCCGTGTCCTGGAAAGTGGATGAAGGCACCTCGCTCCGGAGCCGCCAGGAATCGGCCATCTTTTACCGTCGGATGCTGCAACGGGCCGCTCAGCTGGGCTGGCTGCACATGTGTTTCTTGAAGGTCGGGCCAGTGCGCATCGCCGTCCGAATTTCGCTCCTCTATCGGAACAAGCTCTTCATGCTCAAGTCGGGCTATAACGAGACCTATCACCGCTATTCTCCAGGGCAGGTGCTTACGGAGTGTCTGCTACGGGAGGCATGGGTCAAGAAATGGGATGAAGTGGATTTCTTAGGCGAAGACGAACGATGGAAGCTCAGCTGGGCAACCGACCGGCGGCCGCACTCATGGCTTTTCGTGTTTCCGAACCGGGTGAAATCCCGGCTGCTGCACGGAATGAAGTTCCGCGTCATCCCGAGTATCCGGCAATCCAATCTGTTTCCGACCGTGCGGCGAACCATGCTGAAGTTCGGAGTCCCCATTCATGGCGACTAACGGGAGTGACGAGGCCCCCATGTATGTTCCCGCCTGGCAAGGCCTGACGATTCGCCATTTCCTGACGCCACCGGTGAATGCGCCGGCGCCCTTTCCCTTGAGCCATCGGCGTGGCCGCGGCTTTCACACCGCCAGAAGTGCGATCTATCAATTGTTCACACACCTGGTCGCCTCGGGACGCACGCGCGTGCTGGCTCCCGACTACCACATGGGCAATGAGCTTAGAGCCATCCGAGCGGCCGGAGCGGCAGTGGAGCTGTATCCCATCGGCCGTGATGGCCGGCCGGATCTTGCCAGCCTGTCACGACAAGCGGCCCGCGGCGCGGATGTTCTCTTCACGATTCACTATGCCGGATGGCCGCAACCGGTCTCGGAGCTCCGTGCGCTCTGTGATCAGCAGGGACTCGTGTTGGTCGAGGACTGCGCGTTGGCCTTGCTAAGCGAAGCGGAGCGAGGCCCGTTGGGATCTTTCGGCGACTACGCGGTGTTCTGTCTCTATAAGACATTGCCGGTGCTCGACGGGGGCCTGTTGGTACAGCACCGCCATGTGTTTTCGGAACTCGAGCATCTGCCGCTGCGGCGCATCGGCCGCGCGTTCGAAGTCGGCCAGGCGCTGGAGCTGTGGCTCGAACGGACAAGAAGCCGTGCCCCGCGTGTGGGGGCAGCGCTCGCGGCAGCCAAGCGCCAAATCGGCGCGTTGCTGACCGGTCTGCGCGTGAAGCGCGTGCCGGTGGGCGATGTGGGGTTCAACGTCGCTGATGCCGACATTGCCATGTCCTGCTTGTCCGAACGGCTGCTCGACCGCCTCGATTATGCGGCGATCCGGAACCACCGCCGCCGCAATTTCTCTCTCCTAGCCGAGCTCCTTGCGGAATCCGGCATTGGACCGTGGCGGCCCCTCGAAGACGGGGTCTGTCCGTTGTTTTTTCCGCTGCTGGTAAAGGACAAACCAACGGCTTCCCGCAAGCTGAAAGCCTGCGGCGTCATCGCGACCGAGCTCTGGAACGAGGGAGATCCCCTGTCGGCAGCGCTCGAGGATGCGGCCTCCGTGGGAGATTGGACGGTTCCGCTCCTGACAGCCGCCGCCGCGAGGAAGGCGCAGGAGGCCGACGACTACTCACTCGTTGGCCTGGCCTGTCAGACGAAGGATGCCGTACTGATCGCGGCGCTCCGCGAGTCTGTCGTGCTGTATGCGGAGGTTGTCAGCGGTTCGATCGCGTGGCCACAGTTCGAGTGGCAAGTCAGTC
>JAICVE010000030.1 GCA_025935475.1 Nitrospira sp.
ACCTGAAACACAACGACTGAGTACATGGAGGCGCCGTCACACCTTTCTGCGTATCAGAAGTACGCCATCCCTGATCGTGAGAAGCGCGGTTGACACGTCTGGGTCCGAGGCAACGGCCCGATTCAGTTCTTGAATGGCGGCCGTTGATTCATCGGGAGGGGGGTCCAAAAGCACGTCTCCATCCCACAGCACATTGTCCACGACGATGACGCCGTTCGGTGAGAGCAGCTCTTTCGCACGACAGTAGTAGTTCAGGTAGTTTTGCTTGTCGGCGTCGATAAAAATGAGGTCATAGTCGCTGCTCAGCACGCGCATGGTCTCAAGCGCAGGTCCCATACGAACGGTGATTTTCTGGCCGTGCGGTGACATCGCAAAATAACGGCGGGCCACCGCCGCCGATGTTTCATCGATTTCACAGGTGGTCACGGTACCCTCTTGGGGGAGGGCTTCGGCGAAGCAGAGTGCGCTATAGCCAGTGAACATGCCGATTTCCAGGACATGGGCGGCCCGCACGATTTGGGTCAACAGTTTCAAGAAGGCACCTTCCAGCGGGCCGACCAGCATCTGAGGACAGTCCATTTGCCGATGGGTTTCCGCACGCAGGGCCCGACACACGTCGGACTCAGGCATGGAATGGGCGGTCGCATAGGTTTCGATTTCAGCAGACACTAATGCCTTCATCTACGCATCCTCCCGGTTTGAAAAATGGCCTGCTGCATGCCAGACTGCGGGAATCTGTTTGGCTGCGCGATGATATCATGCTGTGACGGAGGAAGTGTCAGGATGAAAAGTCTGAAAACGGTGGAGCCGCTGTTGAACCGGCTCCTGGACATTCAGCGGATCAACAGCGCGGCCTCTGTCCTGTCGTGGGACCAAGAAACCTATATGCCGGCGGGTGGAGGGACGGCCCGCGCAGAGCAAATTGCCACACTTCAGGGAATCGCGCATCGGCACCTGGTATCGTCCGACACCGAGCGGCTCCTTGGCACATGGCTCGATCTGCAGACGGGCCTTCCTCTCGAACAGGACGGGGAACTCTGGGACGAATCGTCCCACTCGCTGCTGCGTGAAGTCTGGCGAGATTACAGCCGCGCCAAGAAACTCCCCTCGGAGTTTGTCATGCGGCTGAGCCGAGAATGTTCGTTGGCTCAGCAGGTCTGGGCCGAAGCGAGGACGCAAAACAATTTTAAATCGTTCCTTCCCAACCTGCGCATGGTGTTGTCGCTCAAGCGGGAAGAAGCCCAATATCTTGGATTTGAAGGTACGTCCTACAATGCGTTGCTCGACGTCTATGAGCCGGGATCGACAGTCGACGGATTGCGGCCGCTGTTTGCACAACTGAAGGCCAGGCTCGTCCCGTTACTGAAGCGCATTCAACAGAGTTCAGTCCAGATCGACGACACCTTTCTGTACCATGCCTACGACCAGGCACGACAACTGGAGTTCGGCCGTCTGGTGCTTATCGCAATGGGCTATGACTTTGAAAAGGGCCGGCTGGATCTGTCGGCCCATCCCTTCACCACGTCGTTCCATCCGACGGACGTCCGCGTCACCACTCGCGTCTACGAACACGACCTGCCCTCGTGCCTGTTTAGTTGCATCCATGAGGGCGGGCACGGCTTGTATGATCAGGGCCTCGACCCTACCCACTATGGCACTCCGCTCGGCGAAGCCGTCTCGCTGGGCATCCATGAGAGTCAATCGAGATTGTGGGAGAATTGCGTCGGCCGCTCACGCGCCTTCTGGCGATTCTTCTACCCGATCCTCCAAGCCACGTTCCATCATCAACTGCGCGCGGTCGACATGGAACAGTTTTACGCCGTGATCAATCGGGTCAAGCCTTCGTTGATCCGCGTCGAGGCCGATGAGCTCACGTACAATCTCCACATCATGCTGCGGTTCGAGATCGAGCAGGATCTGATCGAGGGGAAGGCGAATCCCGAGGAACTTCCCGATATTTGGAGTCACAAGATGAAGGAGTATCTGGGGATCGTTCCGTCACTGGACGGAGACGGCGTGTTGCAGGATGTCCATTGGTCGATGGGGGCCTTCGGCTACTTCCCGACTTATACGTTGGGCAATCTTTATGCTGTGCAGTTTTACGAGCAGGCGAAACACGAGATCCCCCACATTGAAGAGGAAATCGCTGCAGGACAGCTGATGGTTCTACGCCGTTGGTTAGGTCATAAGATTCATCGCTGGGGTCGCATGTTCACGCCCGATCATCTGGCCCAACGAGTGACTGGCGTAAGCCTCAATCCCGAACCATTCTTACGCTATATCGAACGGAAGTATGGAGAGCTGTACCAGCTCGACAAGGCGTGACGGCCTCCTCTCTTCCATCTCGGCCTGTCGCTCGCTGTCTGCGATTCCCCTCAATAGCCCATGGCCTGGTTCAGCTTCGCTAGGAGCGCCGGCGGGAACGCAAACTCCGCTTGCACCTCGATGCGATGAGGCACAAGCAGCGTCGTGTGAAACACGATATCGCGGATAGGAATCTTGAATTCCGGATCCTGCGGTGTACTCAATTCGACCGCCTCGACGGATGAGGTAATGGCGCCGCTATCCTGGGGCCCGTAGGTCGCCATGACCGCCTTGAGAATTTCTATGACCTTTTCATTCACTTCGACGCCCGCCACGCCTTGTTCGATCAAAGGGAGGACTGCCTCCCGCGCCTGATCGGAAAGTGTAAAGTTCTCCACCCGCTCCTTCCGACGGAGCGACGTCAAATCATTGTCCAGATCCTTGCTGAACGCGCCGTAGGCGAACCGGAAAAATTCAAAATGAAACCCTTTGAGGCCTTTGCCGAACATCTGTAGTTCGCAGAGAAAACAGAGCTGCTGAAGCTTGACGTCGCTCAGCAGCCCATGAGGTTCGGCAAGATGCAGTGCATACAGCAGGAGCCCTCGGTCGACGGCAATCTGATGAGGCTGGCGCATCGACTGGAAGTCCTTCTCGTCAACGTTCTGGCCGGCGCTGCACTATAGACAAGCGCAGAAAACCCCGTCAATCGCCCCCTTGACCGCATCGAGTGTTTCTGTTTCTAATGACGACCGGCTGGAGGTGATATGTCGGTCAGCAAATTCGCGAAAGAGATGAACGTACTGAAGGAACACCTCGGCAAGCACCAGCTGAAATTCACCCGCCAGCGGGAGCTCATTCTGACGGCATTTTTACGGCAGGAACACATCACCGCCGAAGCCATGTATCATCAACTTGCCAAGACAGATCCTCATCTTGGGCTGGCGACGATTTATCGGACACTGAATTTGTTTTGCGACGCCGGCATCGCACAGGCCAGGCATTTCGGCTCACAAACGCAATACGATAACGTCGCCCATAAGGGGCATCACGATCACCTCATCTGCACAGGTTGCGGCAAAATCGTCGAATTCGAAAACTGCGAGATTGAAAAATTGCAGGAGGAGGTCGCCACCCGAAACGGCTTTACCATCCAGACCCACCGCCTCGAACTCTATGGACTCTGCTCCCGCTGCCGTCATTGACGATTGCCCCCGGCTTTTGGTATCTTTTTGAGATGGCTTATCATTTTCAATTTCCACGCTCGACCCAGGGCCGGCTGGTGCTACTTACGCTCTTCTGCCTGATCGCCTGCGTTGCGCAGGCTGCCACGGTCTTTGCCGTCGAGAAGCTAACCGTCTATTCGGGTCGCTCCGAACGATTGATCAAACCGGTCTTGGATGAATTCACCTCGAAGACCGGCATTCAAGTGGATCTCCTTTCGTCCGGAACAACGGAACTCGTCAATCGACTCAAGGCAGAAGGCGATCGAACCCCGGCGGATCTTTTCCTGACCAACGATGCCGGCAGCCTTGAGCAGGCCCGGGCGGCGGGGATTCTCCGGCCCTTGAACATGCGAGAAGTCGACCGCGCCATCCCGCCACAGTTCCGCGCACCGGATAATGCCTGGATCGGCCTGTCCGGCCGGTTCTGGATCATTGTCTACAACACGGCGCTGGTCAAACCCGATGAGCTGAAATCCTTGCTGGATCTTGCCGATCCGAAATGGAAGGGAAAGCTCGCCATTCCCAACGCCGGGAGCGAATATCTCCAGGCTGGCGTGTCTGTGATCCGTGCCAGCTATGGAGACGCAAGAACCAAAGAGTTCCTTGTGGGGCTGAAGGACAATGCCGGTGGTCAAGTCTACCAAAAAAGCTCTCAAATCGTGGAAGCCGTCGCGAAGGGACAAGCCTCGCTCGGCATCGTCAACCACTACTATATCTATCGCCATCTCGCAGCCCAACCGACGGCGCCGATCGCCGCCTTCATGCCTGATCAGCAGGAGAGCGGGATGGGTGCAATCATGAACGTCGCCGGCGTGGGCATCGTCAGATCTACCAAGCATCTCGAATCAGCCAAGCTTTTAGTTGAATTCCTTGTGGCACAGGCGGGGCAAAAACTCTTCGCCGACTTGGATAAAGAGTATCCGCTGCATCCCGAAGTCAAAGCGGATCCCGCGCTCGTGGAACGTAAGAATTTCCGAGCAGCACAGGTACCCTTGACGAGACTGGCCGAACTGCGGGAACCGACCCTCACACTCATCGAACAGGTGGGGCTTCGCTAATCCAACGAGACCCACGTGACCACTCTTCGCGCCCATCTGAGTTCACCCTTGCAGCTCGTCACGTTGGCGAGCGCGGCGCTCATCCTGCTACCCCTCGGGTATGTCACGTCCCAGGCATTGTCTGCCGATCCGGCCGTCTGGAGCCGTCTGTGGACGACGCGTATCCCGGAGCTATTGACGAATACGATCTGGCTGTCAGCCAGCGTGGCCTGCCTGACGCTCCTGCTTGGGGTCTCCACCGCCTGGCTCGTCACCAGGATTGAGTTCGCCGGGCGCCGGCTCTGGGAAGGGGCGCTGGTTCTGCCGCTGGCGATGCCGACCTATGTGCTGGCCTACATCTATTCGTACCTTCTGGGATTCGGCGGTCCTGTCGAACACGTTTGGCAGCTGATCGCTGGCCCCCAGGCGCGCGTCTTTTCGCCTCAGAGCTACGTGGGCGCCACGCTGGTCATGACGCTGGATACCTTCCCCTTCGTGTATCTGCTCAGCCGCAGCGCACTTCTCAATCTGAACGTCTCGTTCGAAGAAGTCTCACGAGCCAGCGGCATCTCTCGGTTGAAGACGTTGTGGTTGGTCACGCTTCCCCTCATGCGGCCGTCCATCGCTGCTGGATTGGCGCTGGTTATTCTCTATGTGGTTTCAGATTTTGGAGCGGTGTCCCTGCTGCGGTATCAAACACTGACGTATGCGGTATTTCAACAGATGACTGGTCGGTCGGATAACACGGCTGCCAGCATCCTGAGTCTCCTGCTTGTCGGATTGGCGCTGTTATTTCTTGTCACCGAACGGTGGTTTCGCCATCGAAGCCGGTTTTACCAAACGACCGGACGTTATCGCCGCCCGGAACGACATCGTTTCGGCTGGCTGGGCACCACCTTGGTCACCGGCTATCTTGCACTCGTCGTTGGAGCATCTTTTGGGCTGCCGGCTTACCTGCTCGTCATCTGGAGCCTCTCTCCTGAAGCCCAGGCCACCATCGACAACCGTTTTTTCGGCTTTCTGTGGAATAGCGGATTCCTGGCTGCCTGTGCGGCCACCGGGGGCGTATTAATCGGCCTGCCGCTCGCCTACATGGCCAACCGCCGTCCCAGCTGGTTGAACCTCGGATGTTTACAGGCGGCCTATGCAGGCTATGTGCTACCCGGACCTGTCGCTGCGTTGGCGGTTCTGGTTCTCTGCTTGAATCTGACCCCCTTCCTGTACGGATCGGTGCTCGTCCTCATTGTGGCCTATGTGATCCATTTCCTGCCCGCCGGGCTGCAGTCACTGGAGCCGGCGTTGCAGCAGATTACGCCCAACCTGGAGGAAGTGGCCCGTACGCTCGGGCTTGGCGTGCGGCAGACCTGGCAGCGCGTGACGCTGCCGCTCATGCGCAATGGATTCATTGTGGCCTGGGTGTTGATGTTCTTGCAGACGATGAAAGAGCTTCCGGCGACCTTGCTGCTGCGTCCCGTCGGATTCGACACCCTGGCTATTCGGGTCTGGATGGAAGCCAGCGAAGAGTATTATCAGTTAGCCGCCCCCTCAGCACTACTGATCGTGCTGCTCGGGCTCCCCACGTTGCTGCTATTGTTGTCGAAGGATTGGCGAGCGGCATAACAAAGAGATGAAAAACCATAAAACCCCGGCCCTCGTTCATGAGTGAATTGAACCTGCAGCCCGATCTCTACCGACCAGCGTCTTCCGTGCTGGAATTGCGCGGCGTCTCGTGCGCGTACGACGTCGGGCGGCCGGCCGTGAGCGACATCGCGTTCGCCGCTCATGAGGGCGAAATCCTGTGCTTGTTGGGTCCATCAGGATGCGGGAAAACGACCATCTTGCGCGCTATCGCGGGATTCGAGCCGATCCTGTCGGGTCAGATCTTTTTGTCAGGACAGCTGGTATCGGCGTCGGGTCAAATGATCCCGACCGAAGACCGACACGTCGGCATGGTGTTTCAGGAGTACGCGTTGTTCCCCCACCTCCGTGTCCAGGAGAACATTGCCTTCGGCCTGCGCCGGCTGAGCCGGAGCGAGCGGAAAATGCGTGTGCAGGACATGCTCCGCCTAGTCGGACTAGAAAGCTTCGAGCGTCGCTACCCGCATGAGTTGTCCGGCGGTCAGCAGCAGCGCGTGGCTCTCGCCAGAGCACTGGTGCAACATCCCGTCTTGCTCCTGCTCGATGAACCTTTCAGCAACCTTGATCCGGATATGGCCGGGCGAATGCGCCAGGAACTGCATGACTTGCTGCGCCGCATGAAGACCACAACGATCCTCGTCACGCACGATCACGACGAAGCGTTTGCCATGGCCGATCGCATCGCGGTGCTCAACCAGGGTCGGCTGGAACAATTTGACACGCCGGAGACCATTTATCACATGCCGGCGACGCCGTTCGTCGCCGATTTCGTCGGACAGGCCGACTTTATTCCCGGCACTGTGTCCAGCGGGATGGTGCACACCGAACTGGGAGAGTTCCCGGATACGCTCGACTGCGAGGACGGAACATCGGTCGTGGTCATGATCCGACCGGACGACATCCATCTGGTGCCGACAAAGGCCGCCACGTCACACGTCCTTTCACGTCAATTCAGGGGATCGGAAAATATCTACGCCGTCAGCCTTCCCTCCGGACAGATCGTGCACAGCAGTCAGGGCTCGACGAGTGTGTATCAAGAAGGCACTTCCGTCGAATTGCGTGTGCTGGCTACTCATACCGTACTGTTCAAGCAGCCGGGCGGCGGACCAACGTAAAATCCTCACGTTGACAGCGGTTTTCCGCTTCTGGCACAGTCACCTGCCAAGTACCTGCGACCTACCATCTTCCCACACGGAATCGGAGAAGGAGAGCTGTTGATGGACGCGCTGAACAATGCAGTCGACTATGGCATCATCGGCCTGCTACTGGCTCTGAGTGTCTGGTCGGTCGCCATTGCGGTCGAACGCTGGCTGTACTACCGTCGGATCGAGTTGGCCCAGTTTGCGTCACTACAAACGCTGGAAATCGCGCTAACGAAGCGGCTCGTCGTGATCGGTACGGTGGCGGCCAACGCGCCGTACATCGGCCTCCTCGGGACGGTTCTAGGCATCATGCTCACATTTCATACCATGGGAACGTCGGGGACCATGGCCGTCAACACGATCATGATCGGATTGAGTCTCGCGTTGAAAGCGACGGCGGTGGGACTGCTCGTGGCCATTCCCTGCGTCGTCATGAACAACATTCTGCGACGGAAAGTGAGCGAACTGGTGGCCCAATACAAGGTGATGCATGGATCGCGAGCTTGATCAAATCAACGTGATACCCCTCGTCGACGTGATGCTCGTGCTGCTCGTCATCGTCTTGACGACTGCCACCTTCATTAGTACCGGTCAGATTCCCGTCAATCTTGCCAAAGCCAAGGAAGCCGGCGACCGTAAAGATGTGCCGATCGTGATCACGCTCAACGCCGAAGGCCACTTGTTCGTCAATGACCGACCAGTAACTGCGGACGGATTGAAGGAGACTCTGCGAGTGGAACCTCGAGAGTCGGCAGTCGTGGTTCGCGCGGATAAGACGACATTGTTGGAACGATTTGTCTCGCTCGTCGACGATGTGCGAGGACTGGGTTTCCAACATGTGAGTCTAGAGGTTGTCCGCTTATAATGGTCGCCGAAAGGTCGGGAGGTCCCCACTCGATTGGATGGCTCACCTCGCTCTGTCTGCATGCCACGTTGGCTTTCGGCGCGGTGACAGTCACCCAACGCGTAACGCTCGCCCCTCAACCGGTTCCGTTCACATGGAACGTCGCCATAGTCACTGCGCCTTCCGAGCCACTTCAGTCATCGGCCACCCCTACGACAACCATCCATCCGCCTGTCAACCAGCCTCCATCACCGGCGCGATCAGCAAGCACTGCACCAGCACCAGCCCGGGACGCCGGTTCGATGAGAGCCAGGTCCCCTGAACCGATGATGCCACGCGCCGCGGAGCCGATGGATCGCAGCAACCAGGCTCCGCAGGTCCTTGACAGCCCTCCACCCGTGCAAGGCACCGAACATGAACGGACGATTGAACAAGTCCTTGCGCCGGTGCAGGCACCGACCTGGACCTCACAATTGTCCAGTCAACAGCCGGAGCCGGGATCTGACTCGAGTTCGACGATGCAGCCGTTGCCGCGTGAGCAGGAAGCCAGTTTGTCGACGCAAGCCCCAGGACCTGTTGCCTCTTCCACTGCGCGCGCCGACTATGCGTGGTTGTCTGAAACGATCATGCGCCGCATGCAGGAACTGAAGAGGTACCCGATGGAGGCGAGGCTCGAGCGGGCAGAAGGAAAAGTCGTCTTGAAAGTGGTTCTCCGAAGCAATGGAAGCCTAGAGGCCGTAGAAATCTTTCAAAGTTCAGGCCATCAAAGCCTGGATCGGGCAGCAGTCGAATTGTTAAATCTCGCCGCACCCTTCCACTTTCCTCGCCCACTGGAGAAGCCTCAGATGACCGTGAAGATTCCGATGAGTTATCGACTTGAGCCTTAGCCATCGCCAATGAAACGACCATCCAATGTTAGTGATTGAGCTTCGACTCGTCGACCCCGTGCGATGTTCGCACCCTGTTTCGCAGACCGGATGAAATCAGCACGCGGCCATTACGGTCCACGATGATCGCCTCGATGTCCTCCAACTGCTCGACCAACTCCATGCCTCGCTCGGCTCCCAACACGAAGATACCGGTATCAAGACCATCGGCCCAAATTCCTTCCTTGGCGATCACGCTCACGCTTTGACAGCCCCGAGCCGGCTGCAGCGTGCGCGGATCCAGGATGTGATGATATTGAATGCCGTCTTTTTCAAAGTACCGTTCGTAATCACCGGCAGTCGAGATGGCCTCATCTTGTAGTTCGATCTCTGCTACGATTTCGCCTTCCTTCCTAGGGTGCTGGATGCCGACCCGGAAAACCCCGCCATCCGGCAAACGTCCGAAAGTCTTGATATCGCCAGACAATGCCACGACGCCGGCCATGGCTCCAGCCTTTTTCATCACCATGACGGCTTGATCGGCAGCATAGCCTTTACCGATCCCTCCCACATCGACGCGCATACCGGGTTTTTCTAGGTAAATCGTCCGTTCCCAGACGTCAGTATGCACGTGCTGTAAATCTACCAACGGCTTGAGAGCGGCGAGTTCTTCAGCCGTCGGAAGCCGAGGTTCGGCCGAGATATTCCATGCATCGACAGCTGGGCCTATGGCGATGTTGAACGCCCCTTCAGTCATTTCGGCGACCTGGAGCGATTTTCTCACGAGCACCATGGTTTCCAAGCTTACCCGCACGGCGCTTCGCCCTGCAGCGGCATTGACCTGTGAGAGCTCGCTATCGGGAATCCATGTACTCAGCAATTGTTCGAGACGCTTCACTTCTTGAAAGCCAGCGGTAATGGCGGCATTGGCCTCTTCTTGTGTGCGTCCGACCGCGGTGATGGCGACGAGCGTCCCCATATGCATCTGAGTCCGCTTGGCTGTCACCGATGAAACACCAGGAGATTCGCCTTTAACACAAGACAGCATTGCAACACCCAGACAGACAACGGCCATAGCGCGCTTGAGGCTCATAAGGGAGGATTTCACCACCAATGGCGACGGAAATAGCGCGGAACGCGTGGGTACGGCATGACTTCGTAGAGCCGCGTTTGTACCTCAGACGGAGCAGGCAGCGCAGTGGCGACCGCCTTCATATTCAACGAAGGATCACTGAGCCCGAGGGTGTGAAGCGCTTCTGCACGGTCCTCTTCGTCGTTGACTATCGACACGGAGACCATTCGGCCATACTTCGGAGAATCCACGCCGAAACGCCAGGTTCCCACATAGGTGACCGGCTCTTGCCCTACGGAAAACGTCGAAGCGAGTTCAGCCATCGACAAGAATGGACCCTCGTTGATCTGCACGCGAATGAGTTCGTAATCTCCCAGGGGCAGGGGAAGGATGAACCGTTCGTCATCAGATTGAATTTCTACAGTAAATCGCTCTTTGGTCTTCGCATTCTGAATCTCGAACGATCGTACTGCCGGCTCGTAGATCCGCCTTCGCTCTCCGGTGAGCACAGCAAGGACCCTCCCGACAGCGACATTCGACTGAACGATTCCCTCCTCAGGCACAGCAGGGAGTTCACTCACACAGGCCTGCAGAAAGATACACACGACCGCACTAGCCAGCCGCATTAGTGGGAGCCTCCCCATCGTTTTATTATACGGCATTGCCTCGATCCAAGGGCATCATCCCTTCCAGGGACACCTCTTGACAGTGTAGGACGGTGTCGCTATACTCGCAGCGATTTTAATAATTGTTCTCAATATCAGAAAGTCGCCTTCATGATCCCAGGTCCTTTCGCCGAAACATCTGAAACCCGCTGCGAATGCGGCCAATTAATCGCAAAAGTCAGAGGCCAAAGCTTGGAACTGAAATGCAAACGATGTAAACGCATCGTGGTCATTCCCTTCTCATCAATCCAGGGATGGAGGAACCTCCCATCATCAAGTCGCCTATGAGAAAGGAGGCTTCGGAAATATCGTCGAGACACAGCTCTATTGAAATCAAATGACCAGAGACCGTCGAGTCCCGAGTCTGACCACTACCACTTACCTTATGGAGGTTTGGAATGAGGATCAGGTCAATCCTCGGGACTCTCGTGATCGCAAGCTTGCCGGTGATGCCGGCCCTGGCCGCTGACATGACCCCCGAGGACATTCAAAAGATGGTTGATGAGGCAGTCAATAGGAAGATGCAGGAACACGAACGACGCGAAGGGGCAGCCGAGCGAAGTATGGAACAGAAGGAAGGTGCTCCTCAGTTCCCGGTGCCCACAGGTCCGATGAGCGAAGTGAGAGTCGAGCGGAAAGGGGAGGAAAAAGTTCCGTTGGGATTTGGATCGACCGGATCAGGCCGCTTGGTCTACGCCAAACCGTTCGTGGCTGCGCCCAAAGCCATTGTCGGCGGCTATATGGATATTCAGTATCGGAGCCACCAAAATGGTGTCCTCGAAACGGGAGACTATAACGATATACGGGGTGGACAGGGGACGACCAATGGATTCGACCAGCAGCGATTCGTGCCATTTATTTACGCCGACGTCACCGAGCATGTGAAGTTCGCATCAGAACTTGAGATCGAACATGGGATCAGAGGGGCTGGTGAAATCGAAATTAGTTTGGAGTTCGCTCACATCGACTACCTGGTGAATGAACCCTTCAATATTCGGGCAGGGATTTTGCTCATTCCAATCGGCAAGTTCAACCTGCTGCACGACTCGCCCTTGAACGACTTAACCGATCGGCCACTTGTCGCCCAGTTCGTCATCCCATCAACCATGTCAGAAACCGGCGCAGGCTTTTACGGGACATTCTATCCGGGAAGGACCAGTAAGCTGGACTATGAGTTGTACTTCACAACAGGCCCTTGCGGGTACAACAGCGACGGGTCCCCGCGTGCGAACGAGGAAAGCGGGACAAAAGATACTCGCCAACGGAAATGTGAACAAACCGCTGACGGGCTTGATATCAATAACGGAAAGGCTTTGTCAGGCCGTCTAGCGTTCAGCCCGATGCTCGGCGTGGAAGTTGCCGGATCGGGGTATTTTGGCAATGCATCTCCATCCAGCTATAACCCCTTAAGTATCACCGCAATCGACTGGACACTTCAAAAAGGTCCGTTTGAACTCATCGGTGAAGCAGCCTGGTCCTATGCTCGCGGGAACTCCCGGGCGATTCCTGGAAGTACCTTCGGTTTCAGTCCTGGCTCCTTACTCACCGGTGTCAACACGCTGAACTCGTTCGCGTTTCCACCACAGCGAATGCAAGGGTACTACATCCAAGCAAACTATCATTTCATGCCGGCATTCCTGGCCAACTGGTCACCGAGACGATTCGGCGAGGGGTCAACCTTCACGGCCGTCATTCGGTATGACCGGGTTAACCTCAACATGGACAACAAAGGGGAAAACGAAGGCAACCTGGAGCAAATCTCGTTCGGCTTGAACTACCGGCCCATCGAAGATTGCGTATTCAAGATGAGTTACCAATATATACCGATGTCTTTTAATCCAAACTCCGGTCAGCGTATTCACGACAACGCATTTGTCATTTCAGCAGCGACGTATTTCTAGGTCGTGATCAAGGGGCTTTTTCGTGTGAATGAGAGAGCCCCACATGATCCAACACTCAGGTACAACATGAGCGTGAACAACATCGTTTGTCTTTCTTTTCTGGTACTCGCCGGTGGATGCGCCGGGATAAGCGGCAGTCATGATCATTATTACACCTGCGCATACGACACCGTATGGGATGCGGCCATCGATACGCTCAAAGGCCATTCCATCACAAGCCAAAACAAAGAGAAGGGCCTTATCGAAACCGCCTGGATTGAAATGGAAGGGAAGGAACGAACCTACGGGGCCTTTGGAAGGGAAGGATTCGGCAACCGAGAACGTGCCCGCCTCAGCGCGGCGGTCAAACGCATGGACGATGTGGCAGCGGTCAGCATTTTGGAAACCCGCCAGCGGTGGCATGCGAAGGGTGGCGTGACGCAACAAGCTACACGGTGGTGGCCAATCGATCCCTCGGAAGAAGTGCTGAACGATGTTTCCAACCAATTGAACGCCAAGTTACACGAAAAAGGATGTGCAACATCATGAAACCTCTGGCCTCAGTGCTTAGCAGCCTATGCCTGTTGATCGCATTTGCTGCGCCGGCTTGGAGCGAGCGTATTTGGGATGCCGAGCTCAAACGCTTCCTGACCGAGCAGGAAATGACTCATGCGGAGGTTTATCTGACGGAGGAGGAAGCACTCAAAATCATGTTGCCGAATTCCGAACGCATTCGGCAGGATGTCATCCGTCTGACACCGGAAAAGAAGGCTCAGATAGAAGAGCGCATCGGGTGGAAATTTCCGGAAGAATCTTTTGAAGTCTTTGTTGGCGAGACCGGCACCAGAGTTGACGGATATGC
>JAICVE010000143.1 GCA_025935475.1 Nitrospira sp.
CACCACATGTACCCTCAACAGAAAGGACGCATATCATGATGAAGGTCGTCTCGTTGTTCTTCACCGGACTGATGCTTTGTACCGTATCGGCTATTGCACAGCCGGCATCGGATACCAGCGCCGATACCAACATGGAAATTTTGAAGCAAAAGTTGAAAGCGGACAAGAAGCTTCTGGTGGCGGGAAATATGGATCTGTCTGATGCGGAGGCCAAGAAGTTCTGGCCCCTCTACGATTCTTATCAAATGGATTTGAATCAAGTGAATCTGAAGCTTGGTGAGACGATCAAGGCATATGCGGAGGCCTTCAACAAAGGTTCGGTCCCGGACAATACGGCGAAGAAACTGCTCAACGACGTGCTGTCCATGGAGGAACAGGAAACCAAGCTGAAACGAACCTATGCGCAAAAGCTCGAGAAGGTCCTGCCGTACAACAAGGTCGCGCGTTACATCCAAATAGAAAACAAGATCCGCGCCTTGATCAAGATGGAGTTGGCACAGCAGATCCCGCTCGTCTACTGACGGTTGGCCTTGGACCGCCTCACGCAAGGCTGGCCTCGCCGGCGTGAGGGGAAGGAGTTGTGATGAAGCCGCTTGCCGTGACCGGCCTCTGTCTTCTGTGCCTCAGCGTGAGCCCTGCGCTGAATGCCGAAGAACCCACGCTCAAGGTGGTCCGGATACGTCCGAACCTTGACGCCGAAAAGCTTCAATACATTCTGACCACGGAGCGTAAATCGGTGTTCGAACGGAACATGAATCTCAATGAGCAGCAAAGCGAGGTATTTTGGGGCGTCTATCATCGATACGAAAAAGAAAAAGAGCAGCTCGAGGCCAAGCGGCTCCGTCTCTTGGGTACGTACATCGAAAAATTTGACTCGCTTACCAACGACGATGTCATGAAGATCGCAAAGCAGTCCGGAGAGAACCAGCAGGCCGACCTTGCGTTACGTCAAAAGTACTTCCAGATCTACAGTCGAAAGCTGAATCCGAGGGCAGCCGCCCGCTTCATGCAACTCGATGACATCGTCGGCATGGTCACGCGGCTGGCGATTTTGGGCAATGTGCCGCTGATCGGCGAAGTGCCGCATGTGCCTGCCTCCGAGGCGCCGGCCGGAGAACCCGCGCCGCCGGCGAATCCGGAGACTGCGCCGACTATGGATCACTCTTCGGCAGAGACGGCGAAATAGCGTCTGCTCATTTGAAACATCGCGAGGAGGCATCATGCGTTGCTCACGATTGCTCCTAATCGTGATGGGATACCTGTTCATGTCAGATCGAGCCTTTGCCGGGCTTGAAGTGTTCGTCTATCCCAGTAAAGGCCAGACGAAGGAACAGCAGGAACAGGATGAGTTTGCGTGCTACAAATGGGCGAAAGAACAAACGGGATTCGATCCGACCCAGCCGATGCAGCAGGCTGCGGCTCCTCCGCCCCAAGGCGGTGCGGCAAAGGGTGCGGCCAAGGGTGCCGCGATCGGCGCCATCGGAGGCGCAATCGGCGGTGACGCAGGCAAGGGAGCGGCGATCGGTGCAGGGGTAGGTGCAGCCGGAGGAGCAGCGCGCCGGCGAAAAGGCGAGCAGCAACAAGCCTCGGCGCAGCAAAAAGCCAAGCAAGAGTATGACGCGAAGGTAGACGGCTATAGACGGGCCTTCTCCGCCTGCATGACGGGGCGAGGGTACACCGTTAGTTGATCGGCGACTGATTCTTCGACCGACAGGAACACGAATTGAGACCTCACTCACCTTCTGTAAGACCAACATGGTTCGGCATCTTCTGCTGTGCGATGTGGCTCTCGGTCCTCTGCGCAGGGCGCGCATGGGCGGCCTCCCAGCTGGACATTCCTAAGCCCACCGATCCGCTCAAGCCTGCGCCTCCGCCGCCTGCCTTAGAGGTCTCCGTCGTCAATCTTGAAGTTCAGCTCACCGCCGAAGGACTGGCTACCGCCGTCGATGAGGGCTTTCCTCAGGTCGCGGCGCGCGAGAACGATTGGAGTGATGCCGTCACGTTGGGAGAACGGGAGGACATTCGGTTCTTGTATCGCGTCGTCAGAGGATCGTTTCGATACCGGATGGATCATGATCAGTTTCATGTGTCGTTTGACCAGGTGCGCTATCGAGTGTGGGCGCGCAGGAATCAGGGTGACGGGTTCGTCGAAGGCCGCTGCGGACATGGCGATGACCCGCCCAGACGGCTGAATCTTTCGGCCCGGTCGACACTGTCCTGGTCCGACCGATGGCGCATGCGATCGCAGACGACGTTCGACGAGCCCGTGTTCGTCGAGCCCTGCCTGCTCACAGGTCTCGATGTCGATGCGACTCCTGTGTTGAAAGCGGTGTTACAACCGAGGCTCGCGGCGCTGGCGCAGGGCATCGACCGGATCGTGCGCGAGCGGACGGAAGCCAAACAGCGCGCAGAGACGGTGTGGCAGAAGCTTCAGGAGCCCGCCGAGTTTGCTCCGAACCAGTGGCTCCAATTTCAACCGCGCGACGCCCGGGTCAGTCCGATCACCTCAAACGGAACGCTCGTGCTTCACACGTCCGTGAATCTGGTGATGGCCCCGAGAATCGTCAATGGCTCGAAGCCCGACAGTGTGTCGGTGCCGCTGCCACCGCTGCAAATGACTCCGCTTCCCTTGGAAGGGTTTCACCTCGCGCTGCCGATCACCGTCGACTACGGACGCATCAATCAACGTCTTGAGCAGGACATGATCGGACAGGAGTTCCAAACGCCTGTCGGCGATACCTTGAGAGTCGAAGGCGTGCAACTGTATGGAAGCGGCGACAAGCTGATTCTCGCCCTCCAGGTGTCCGGAGGTGTGAACGGGACCGTGTATGCGACCGGGACACCGGTGTTCGATGAAGGGCTTGGCACTCTCAAATTCGTCGATCTGGATTTCACACTGGACACCCGTAACGTGTTGGTGCAATCGGCAAACTGGATGTTCCATCAAAACATTTTGTCGAGCCTGAGGTCTCAGGCCTCGATTGATCTCTCCGGCCAGTTGCAAACGCTTCGTTCCCGCCTCACGAGTGCGCTGACGCGAGATCTGGGGCCGAACGCCCGGCTCGAAGGAGAAGTCACGTCCCTTCGGCCCCGCGGCGTGTACCCGACGGCAGGAGGTGTGGAGGTGCATATCATCGCGGAGGGCTCCATGTGGGTGGAATTGCGGTGAGAGGAACCCCCAAGCTCCGACGACCATTCAGTGAAGGAGAGGTGTCTATGAACGTGTCCAAGCGTCTTGTTGCTGTGTTCTATCTTGCGTGCCTCGGATACCTGTTCCAGACCGTCGAACCTGCTCCGGCGCGTGGAGCGGGGGAGAGCATGTCCGAATCTGATTTTGAGCTCATGCGTTCCGATATCAGGACGATGAAGGCGAGCCTCATCGCCGACCGCATGAAGTTCACGGATCAGGAGGCTGCGGCGTTCTGGCCAGTCTATCGGCAGTACGAAACCGACCTGGCGGCGATCAATGATAAAAAGGTGTCGATCATGAAGGACTATGTCAACCATCATCAATCGTTGAACGACAAGCAAGCCAAGCAGCTGGCCGAAGACGTGTTTGATGTGGATCAGAAGACGCTAGATCTACGAACGAAATGTTTTGGGGCGCTTGAAAAGGTGCTCCCGGGCAAGACCATCGTCCGATGGCTGCAGCTTGAACGACGCCTTCAGCTGCTCGTCGACGCGCAACTTTCAAAAGACCTTCCCGTGATTCAGAAGTAACCGTCCTAGATAGGGGAGCTGCGACGGCTGGAAGTGCCGGCCGTCGAGCACTGAGAACGTCAGACGGTGACGCACATCGCTGGCCTCTTGAGGATTCAGGTCCGAGCGATCAAATCCGGTGAGATGAAGGTGTGCCCCATCAGCGCTTCCCGAACGGCGATCGGCAGGTCGGTGCCCAACCGTGGCTTGATGACATACCCTACGGCGCCCGCCGAAAACGCTTCCTCCACAAAGTCCTGGTCGTTGTGAACCGTGAGAAAGACGATCTTCGCTTTGGATCCGATGCGGGTGAGCAGGCGCGCGGCTTCCAACCCGTTCATCACTCCCATGGAAATATCAAGAATCAGCACGTCCGGTTTGAGCGTCTGTGTCGCCTCAAGGACGGCTTCGCCGTCGTCGACCGTGCCGATGACCTGAAACTCAGGTTCCAGGATTCGACGCGCTTCCTGCAGCATGGAAGGGCTGTCGTCGGCCAAGAGCACACGGACGAACGCGTGGTGTTCGCCGCCGTTTTCCCCGCTTTGCGCCATCGCCGCTCCATTCAGACGAACGATCTACAGGCGCCGCTTTGTAACATTTCCATCGTTGCCTGCGATACTGGCAAAAGTAACAGATTCATTCGGTCCTGCCGTAGCCGGCTCTCCTTAGGGAATTCAAACGAATACTCTGGAAGCGGTGATGCCGTAGCGACGGAAGGAGTTGAATCAGCGTCGGCTACTGGTGGGAGCGCCGAGCGTTAGCCGCTGGTCAATTGCAAACTGAATGAGTTCCGCATTGCTTTTGAGTCGAAACTGCTGCATGACACGGTATTTGTGAAAGGCGACGGTGCGGGCCGTGACATGCAGGACGCCAGCAGCTTCCTTCATCGTAAACCCTTCTGCCAGCAGTTGTAGCACTTCACGTTGGCGGGACGTCAGTTCGCTGCCGTTCGAACGATCCCCTCCTTGGATGAACGACTCAACCATGCGTTGTGAGGCCTGGGAGGTGACATAGGTGTCGCCCCGCATGACCGTCCGGATGGCCTCGGGCAGCTCGCGAGCGGCCGAGGTTTTGAGCAGGAAGCCGGACGCACCGAGGCCAAGCGCTGCCTGAGCCAGATCGGGATCTTCGTTCATTGTCAGGAAAATCAGTTTGACGACGGGCATCGTGTGTTTGATCTGGCGGCCGGCATCGAGCCCGTTCAACAGTGGCATGCCGATGTCCAACACGACGACGTCGGGGCGGAGCGCGATGGTCTTGGGAAGCAGTGCTCGCCCATCCGTCACGATACCGACAACTTCACACTCCGGCTCGAGGAGAGTGACGCAGGCTTCTACAACCAGCCGATGATCGTCAGCGAGCAACACGCGTGGACGCGGCATAGTGTCCTTTTTCAGCAGCTGGTTCAGGCCGCCAGGTGAACGGAAATCCTCGTGCCACGCAACGGTCGTGATTCTATGGCAATGGTGCCGCCGGCTGCCCGTACCCGTTCCTGCATGCTGATCAGGCCGAGACGTCCCTTGGCGGAAACGGTTTCCGAATCGAAACCGGCGCCGCTATCCGAGATGCAGAGATGCAGAATGCCCCGATCTCCTATCAACTCGAGCCTTCCTTTCCTGACACCGCTGTGCTTTATCGTATTCCTCAACGCTTCCTGAGCGACGCGGAAGAGGCACAAAGCCGACTCTTTAGTGATCGACGTGGGAACATCACGATAGAGAAAATCGATGTCAGCGCCGTATTGCTCGGACAACTCTCGACAGAGTCCCTTGACTGCCGCGACAAGACCCAGGTGCTCGAGTTTGGCGGGATGAAGCTGATGCGACAGCCGATGGACATCCGACGCAATGTCCTGCGTTAATCGGCGTAAATCGCCGATGTGACTAGAGTGGGCGGCGTCGGTTTCCGCGCTCAGTTCGAGCCGCTCAAGGCCGATCGACAGCAAGGCGAGTCGTTGATTGAAATCATCGTGGAGTTCTCGAGCAATTCGGCGACGCTCTTCCTCTTGGGCGTTGATCAACCGACCGGTCATTTCAATCACAGAGCCTTCCACGCGTTTGCGATCCGTAATGTCGACCATGACGCCGATCATTTCCTTGAGTCTTCCGTCTTCAACGACGGCGTGGACGGAGTCGTGGAACCAGACGTTACGCCCGTCGCTGGCCACCATGCGATACTCCAATGCATGGTGGCGTTTGTCTTGGGTCGCGCGCCGGTACGACGCAACGGCCTTTAAGCGATCCTCGGGGTGAAGATGCGCCTCCCAGAAGGCTGGTTCGCAAAGCCATTGTGTAATCGGATATCCCAAAATGCTTTCCGCCCGCTTGCTCACATAGCTGGTTCGAAAGCTCCCGGCATCGGCACGCCACACGATGGCTTCCAAGGAGTCCACCAGTTCTTCGTAGCGCCGTTGCGCCTGGCGTATCGCGGCCTCTGCCTGTTGCGCAAACGCGAACCTGTCCTGCTGATCGATCGTAGGGGATGAACGTGTGAGCATCGCCTCTCCGTCCAGAATTGGTCTGGCATGTGACAATGGGGGACCGAGCATGAACCTCTCCCTTGGAGGAGTCAAGGAGGAATACGTGATTGTCGGAAAGAGGATGATAGGTGGATTGAAGTGGGAATGATCCGCGTATAGGCACCATGTACTGCCTAAGGGTTTCAACGTGGCCGACGGCCTGTCAAATGTGACAGTTTTCCCCATGCAACCCACGTTGTAAAGTGCTCTCCACAAGTTCGCGGGAAATAATGTTAACGTTGGCGTAACACAACTGCGAAAGCGGAATTGTCTTCGAGGAGATATAGGACAAGGTGCTTGCGATGAAGAATACAATTGAAGAATCCGTCGCCAAGGCGACGATGAAGGCGGATTCAGCGCTATGACGCACTGGTCTCGTCACCCGACGATCTACGAGATCAATACCTGGGTTTGGCTTCACGATTTGAGCGAGCAGGCACGGCGTTCCGTCACCCTCGACAACGTCCCGACACGGGTCTGGGACAGCCTGGCCTCCTACGGATGTGACGCCGTCTGGCTGATGGGCGTGTGGGAACGAAGTCCGGCAGGTGTCGGGATTTCTATGGCAAACGACGGTCTGCTGACCGAATTCCGTCGACTGCTGCCGGATTTTACGCCGCAGGACAACATCGGTTCTGCGTATTGCGTCAAAGCGTACCGCGTGGATATGCGCATCGG
>JAICVE010000254.1 GCA_025935475.1 Nitrospira sp.
AACACGCTCGCCAGATCGAGAAGCGCTCGGCTCCCGTCTCCCACATAGACTGACCCATGCATGGTCGCCAGGGTTTTGGGGCTGAGGGTCGCCAAGCGCTTGAGCGTGGCATCCGTCAACGTGCAGTACGGCAAATAGTTCGCCAGCGGTCCCTGTTGGTACTCCACGAGCACCTCTCGGCACCGGCCGATAATGTCCGACTGCGTCACGGGCTCGACATTGCCGAGTTGGTGGAATAAATCGGAACACAACAACGTTCGCTGCGTCTCTTCGAACAGGAGACCCGCTTCCCAACAGTGCGGGACATGCGGCGTCGCAAGAAACCGGAAGCGATAGTGCCCTGTGGTGAACATTTCGCCGTCCGTCATCCCCTTGGCGGGACGCAGCGACAAACAGTCGTCGACGCTCACCAGCTTGCCCACCAGACTGCACACCGCGGTGGACTGCGGCGCCAGCGTCTGCCATTCCGGCAACGTGCCGCACTCATCGGCTTCGAAATGACTGAACGCGATCCATCGCAGCCGAGCAGGATCGATGAGCGAAGCCACCGCCTCCTTCACTTCGGGAAACAGCATCTTCGGGCCGGTATGAAAAAGGAGCGGTTCCTCGTCCCGCACGAGGAACTGACTGAATTGAAGATTGAACGGCTCCACGAAGGCCGTGATGCGGAAGAGATCGGGAGCCACCTCGGTAATCTGCGCCATGATTCCTCCCTGTGAAAAACAGCCTTTTCGGCAAGAAGCGTTCAATCCAGAAACTCAAGCGCCTAAGGCGGCAGGACATAGTCTCGTCCCAGGCGAGAGGTCTGAAATAATCGAAACTGCATGTGCCTGACGTCCAAAAAGGGGAATTGCTCTTTGACCACCTGCTTGTAGTGTTCAAACCCTTCGCGTCCTCCCGGATAGTAGCGCCAAATGGTCGGCTCCTTGTAGCAGTCCAGCCCAAAGTGGCCGATGTAGACCAATTCCCCGGCCTTCACGGTGAACGTCCCCCCGATCGGTTTCCCTCCTTCGAAGAGTCGCGCACGGCCCACATTTTCAATCTTCGCATCGGTCGTCGATGCCACCTTGATGGCGAATGTTGCCAGAGCATACTCGCCCGGATCCAACATGAGCACGTAGTTTGTGGCCGGCCCTCCTCCATAAGATGGAGAGCCTTCCAAGACGATATCGGCCGTGGCATTGTCCGCCGTGATCACGCTCGGCAGCCGGTCGAAGCCGAAGGACCACAACTGTCCGTTCACGAATTGCGCACAGTTCCACGTACGGCCCCATAGCGCAGAGAGGACCACGAAGCCCTTGGCAGTCTCGTTTCTATAAGACTCTGCAGTCACTTCCTGCTTGGGCCTGGTAACCGCGGATGACGCGCACCCGGCGAGAAGAACCATCAGTGCCGTGAGCAGCGCAGAGCTTCTGACCCTACAAGTTGCCATGCGCAGGACCCTACGCCCTCACCAGGAAGACGTCAACAATGGACGGGACAAGGTTCGCACTGTGGGCGAAGCGAGAGGACCAGCTTCTACCTGCCACCTTGTACGGACAGTTCCCAGCGGTAGCCATCGGCATCGTAGAACCATAAGCCCATGTGCGGTGAGCCGGGTGCCTCGGGGCCAATCTCGTCTCCCGGATCTTCGATCTTGACCTTGTGTTTCTTCAGGTGGGTAAGCGCCTTTCGCAGCACGGCCATGGATGGCAAATGAAAGGACATATGACCGATGGTCTCCGGAGAGGGTTTGCCTTTCATGAAAACGATTGTCACGTTATCGTTGCCCACTGCCACGCCATCTTCGAACTCGAACTCTTTGCGCAATCCGAGTACGCGCATGAACCATTGCGCACTGCGTCGCGGATTACGGACGGCGAGCCCGAAGTGACCGACCGTGCCAATGGTGAATGGCGCCTTCATAGGTGGGCCTTCAGCGAGACCGTTTTACCTCTCTCTGGTACCGGCGGTGAAGTATTCAATAATGACTCTCGCATCGGCGAGCGGTTCTGTCGTGAAGGGAGCGGCGTCTCGTCGGGGCACGGGGGTACTCAATCGCTCTGCCGCCTGGCGGACGGGAAGCGGGAACGACGGCTGCCGCTGAATCTGACGGAGATGTTCCATCGCATCGCCGCTCCAAAGCGGTTCACGCAGACCTCCCAGCCACCCCTCGGCAACGAGGGCCACCGCTCGCCTGGCACAGACGCGCGCCTTGCCATCGTTGCCGTCGTTCGAGGCTTTCACTGCGGCAGCGAGTTCTTGATCAAGAAGCGTCTGGTTGACCATGTTATTCCACCACCCAGATCGCAAATCCTTTTGCATCGCGCAGCAATTGATCGGTCACGCCGCCGCCAAAGAGCCGTTTGATGCCGGACGATCCATGCCGCCCGACGACGATGGTTTCATGCTTTCCGTGCCGAGCCTCTTCCAGGATATTTCTCGCGATATCATCCTCATGGCCGATGCGCAACGCCACACGGCTCCGATCGAAGCCGGATTGCGTCAGCGTCTCGCACGCCTTGATCAGGAATGGACACTCACGTTCTGCTTCTTCTCGAATCCAGGCTTCCTGGTCCTTGCGCAATTGCTCACCCAAGCGGGCTTCGGCGGCGGGATTCTCCGACCCGCCATGCTCCAGCAGTCCCCGAGGCATGGGCTTGAGGACATGAAACAGCGTGACGGCGGTTTTAGGTGTCTCCCGCAGGAGCGCTCCCACATACTTCACCGCGCGATGGGAGTTCTCCGATTCATCGACAGCCACAAGAATTCGCATACGTCCTCCTTAGCAGGCAGTGCGCGACGAAGATGCAACTGTCGATTATAGTATGCCGATTGAGCTCACCGATTCTAGTGAGCGCCCTGGGCAGTTCTGGGTTCAGCAGTCAGATCCAGGTTCTGATCTGTTCAGTGTATGGAAGGGTAATTTGAAAGAAAGTCGAGAAGGAACCTGTAACAGTAGACCAGGTGCTACAACAAACGCTATGCCTCATGAAGAATTGTCAGGTGCTGTCTCCGCCGAATCGCCTAGCAAGAAGTTGCAGATGATGGATAGAATCGTCAAATGCAAGAGGAGGCGGCCAGCGAGCGGCCTTCAACTCAAAGGCGTTTGGCCATATTTCAACAGTCAGCTTGTCCCAGGGAAGATTCACCACATGCTGAAAATGGATCTTGAATGCCCTGCTCTCATGTACCGTTCTCTTAAACCTGACGATCTGAAGAACCAAGAAACCAAATGCCATTGTGTGAACGTGACTTTTTACGAGGTTCCCTGAACGCATTAACGGCGTTCTGAGCGTCCTATGTTCAGTAAAGGCGCGCGGAGAACCACTCGTATTGTATCTGCCAAGCCAAATATTCGTAGAATCAAGGGACGGCGTTAAGGATTTGCGAAAATGAAGGCAATCCAAGCGATCATGAAAAGTCTCTCCTGGGTCGTGGGCATCGAACAGCATGGCACATTTTGTGGCCCACGCTCCGACAGTGATTTGTTGTTTAATGTTGAGAGTTATGGCCTCCCCTCGGATCATCGGGGTCATAATTGGTATCGACTCGCTCTCTAAATCGCTCATCCACTCGTTATTACAGGTTGCACAAACTTCCTTGAATCGCAGTGGCGCATTTTTGGCCAACCACTGTGCATCTGTACCATCATGACGACGCAAACTCATAGGTCTGCTCTCTTGAGTGGCATTCAACAATTTGATTAGCCAGCGAGGCCATGCGTGCTCTCTTGTATTTACGGGGCTATCACAAAAAATACACTGCTTAGTCATAGAAGCTAAGTCAACTACATGATTAATTGTGGTTTTGATTAGCGGAGGCTACGACTCACCACCCGTCGTGTCAATATCAATGCTCCTTCCAAACTTGCTCGTTTTCTTCTCTCCTCAGTTGAGAGAGATCGGACTCAGGGGGCGCCGGTCTAGAAGCCCGTCCGCCCGCAGCGGAGTCCCTACACCTGGCGGGTGCGAGAACGGACGGGCTGACCGGCGACAGGACCCGCGCCCTTCATCGCTGATTCAGACCGCAGCGATGTGATTATTGAGCAGTCGGCACCCGGCGAAGAGTGTCGCCTCTTCATTCCGGATCCACCGGCTGATGACACCCAGGTAGACAAGCGTATCCGCGACCGACTTAATGTCTTGGATACCGGTATCGGATTGGGCCTCGACGGGATTCACCGGTTTCCCGCGCTCGATCAGGTAGCACAGGAGCTGCCGCTCGAGGCCTTCGCCGATGTCCGCAGCCAGACGCCGCACGAATGGCTCCCACTGGCACCAGCCAGCCACGACTGCGTGATCACTGTCTTCACTATAGTCGAGATAGTGGAGAAGCAGCTTTGTCAGGTAGAGGTGATTCCCCGTCCACGCGGCCAGGGAGCTATTTGTATCTTTGCCGATCAACCGTTGCGTCTCCCCGTCAAGCAGGACTGATAAGGGAAACAGGCGAAAGCTCAGGCCGGTTTCTGTCACGGAGTGGCCCAGCAGTGTCCGGAGCCGTCGGCCACCGGTCACCACGAGGCCGGCTGTTCCCACCGCCGACAGGCGCATGCGTAGCGGTGCGATCGCCGGGCCATCGAGAGCGTCTAGATTCTCCAATACCACGATCGATCCGGAAACCCCATTGAGCGGGGGCGACGGATTCGTGCCGCAATCCACCTCGATCACCGTGCGATCAGACAGTCCTTGCAGAGCGGTACGCACCAGCGAGGTCTTCCCCAGTTTCGGTCCGCCGATCACCGCCAGGGATTCGCCTGCCGCAATACGTCGAC